>NZ_BAAAMR010000125.1:0-26306 GCF_039529375.1 Actinomadura napierensis | reverse complement strand
GGCGGGGCGGGGACCCGCCGGAGGCGTGGGGCCGCCGGAGCCGTGGCGCCGCCGGAGGCGTGGGGCCGCCGGAGGCCGGGGCGTCAGGCGGCCGCGGGCTGCGCGCCGCCGGGGGCGTCCTGCGGGCGGGCGTGCTTCGGTAGCAGGAACACGGCCAGGAAGGTCAGGCCGAGCATGCCGATCACGATCCACAGCGTGATCTTCATGGCGCCGGTGAAGCCGGCCTCGGCCGCGTGCTCCGCGTCCGCCGCGACCGCCTTCTGGATCGCGGGGGCGGCGGCGGGCGCGGCGGCGATCGCCGCCTTGACGCCGTCCTGCATCCGCGCGCAGGAGGCCGGCACGGCCTCGGCGTCCTTGGCGGTGGCGCGGTCGCGGCCGCACTCGCGCAGCCCCGTCACGATGCGCTCCTGCTGAACGGCCGGGACGGACACGGCGGCGAGCTGGCGGCGGAGCCCGGCCGACCCGTCGTCGGCCGCGGTGGCGACGTGGCCGCCGAGCAGCCCGAAGAAGACGGTGCCGAGGACGGCGGCGCCGAGCGAGCTGCCGAGCTGCTGGATCGCGGTGAGGGTGCCGCCGGCGGAGCCGGCCTCGGCGGGCTCGACGCCCGCCAGGGCGATGTCGAAGAACGGCGCCATCAGCAGTCCCATGCCGAGCCCGGTGACGAGCAGGGACGGGACGAGCTGCCACGGGGTGACGCCGGTGCCCGCCAGCTGCAGCGTGACGAACATCCCGGCGATGCCGGCCGCCATGACGAGGGCGCCCGCCTGGATGACCGTGCGGCCGAACCGCTGGACGGCCTGGGCCGCGCCGAAGCCGAGGACGATGCCGACCGACCACGGGATCTGCGACAGGCCCGCCTTCAGCGGGGAGAAGCCGAGGCCGAGCTGGAAGAACAGCGAGAGCACCAGCCCGATGCCCGCCATGGCGGTGAAGAACACGACGCCGACGACGAGCCCGCCGGTGAAGCCGCGCTTGCGGAACAGGCTCGGGATGATCAGCGGGTCGCCGCCGGTGCGCTGCTTGCGCGTCTCGTACCAGGCGAAGGCCGCCCAGACGAGCAGGGACGCGGCGATCATCGCGAACGTCCAGGCGGGCCAGTCCAGCTCGCGGCCCTGCACCAGCGGGTAGATCATGAGGCCGGCGCCGAGGGAGGCCAGCGCGGCGCCGGTGAGGTCGAGCCGGGAGGCGTGCGGGGAGCGTCCGGAGGGCAGGAAGCGCAGGCCGGCGAGCACGGCGGCCAGGCCGAGCGGCAGGTTGATCAGGAAGATCATCCGCCAGCCGGTGCCCCACAGGTCGGCGTCGATCAGCCAGCCGGCCAGCACCGGGCCGCCGACCGACGACAGCCCCATGACCGGGCCGAACGCGCCGAACGCGGCGCCCATCTCCTTCTCGCTGAACATCTGCTTGATCATGCCGATGCCCTGCGGCAGCATCAGCGCGCCGAACAGGCCCTGCATGAGCCGGGCGCCGATCAGCATGCCGGGCGAGACGGCCACGCCGCACAGCAGTGAGCCGGCGGTGAAGCCGGCCGCGCCGACGATGAACATCTGCTTGCGGCCGTACAGGTCGCCGAGCCGGCCGCCGGTGATGACGCCGACCGCCATGGCGAGGGTGTAGCCGGCCGCGAGCCACTGGATGGTGGCGGCGGAGCCGCCGAGTTCGGCGCGGATGGTGGGGGCGGCGATGTTGGTGATCAGGGAGTCCAGCATGTCCATGACCTCGCCGGCGAGGATCACGAACAGGGCGGCCCAGCGCCAGCGGTAGCCCGCCGTGCCGGTCGCCCCGGCGGGGGACTGCAGTGTCTCGGTCATGGTCGTCTCCATCGGGGGAACACCGTTCGTTAGCTACGAACATCGTTCTACGGTGGGAACGGCGTTCGTGTCAAGTACGATGTTCGTGACGTGGTTTTGTCTCTCAGGTAGAGAAGATATATCGCGTTTCCGGATAGTCAAGATGTATCGCGAAATTGGGAGGTCCCGACGTGGCCAGCGCACGTCCGGAGATGCCGACGCCGCCGGGCCGCCGGCCTCGCAGGCCCGCGCCGACCCGGCAGCCGCTCTCGCAGGACCTCGTCGTGGAGACGGCGATCGGCGTCCTGGACGCCGAGGGGCTGGAGGCCGTCACCATGCGCCGCGTCGCGCAGGAGCTCGGCACCGGCCCCGCGTCCCTCTACGCGCACGTCGCGGACAAGCAGGAGCTGCGCGAGCTGATGCTCGACCGCGTCGCCGCCGAGATCAGGCTGCCCGCGAAGCCCGATCCGGCCCGGTGGCGCGAGCAGCTGAAGGAGGTCGCGATGGAGATCCGCCGCGTCTACACCTCGCACCGCGACATCGCGAAGGTCTCCATGGGGCTGATCCCGACGGGCCCGAACCTGCTCGCCATCGCCGAGGCGCAGCTCGGCCTCATGCTCGCGGGCGGCGTCCCCCCGAAGGTCGCCGGCCTCGCCGTCGACACGCTGGGCATGTACATCGACGCCGACGCCATCGAGGACACCTTCTACACCGCGACGCTCACGGGCGACGTCGACCCGTGGGAGCACTTCCAGAAGTACGTCGACGAGATCCGCGAGTACCTCAAGGCCCTCCCGGCCGACCGGTACCCCCACATCGTCTCGCTGGTGGACGACCTCACCGACCAGGGCGGCGCCGAGCGCTTCGAGTTCGGCCTCGACGTCCTGCTGCGCGGCATCGCGTCCTACATCGAGGACGGCGGCCGGAAGTAGGCCGCCCGGCCGGGGCCCGGCGTCAGCCGAAGACGCGGTTGAACGCGTTGCGCCTGGGAGTGTCCTTGGCGGACTCCCAGACGGCGAAGACGACCTGCTCGAACCGGTTCTCGAACTCGCCGCCCGGCCCGAGCGGCCCGGCGAACGCCTCCGCCACCTCGGCGGGGTCGTTGCGGAACACGCCGCAGCCCCAGGCGCCCAGGACCAGCCGGCCGTGCCCGTTGGCCAGCGCCACCGCGAGGACCTTGCGCGCCCGCACGCCCAGCACCTCGGGGATCCGCTCCGCCTTGGCCGCATCGCGGATCGCGCCCCGGTTGGGGGCGGGCGAGGTCAGGAACGCGATCTCGTACGGCTCGTCCAGCAGCCGCCCCGCGTCGGTGCGGATCACCGGCACGTCCGGGGAGTAGATCATGTGGTCGCTGTAGAGCAGGTCGCCCTGCGCGCGGTGGAACTCGTAGTACCCGGGCGCGGCGCGCAGCGACGGGTAGAGGCCGGACGAGCGCGCCAGGCCCTCCTCCTGCGCGTGCGCGCCGTTCAGGAACCCGCCGCCGGGGTTCTTGGCGGAGGCGAAGTTGAGCGCCATCGGGACCTTGCCGGGCGCGCGCAGGCGTCGCGCCGCCGCGAGGGTGGTCTCGTCGGTCACCTCGATGCGGGTCTTGGTCCAGTCCTCGGGGCCGGTCCCATCCTCGGGGCCGACGCCGTCCTCGGGGGCGGGGAGCCGGCCGAGGAGGGCGTCCAGTTCGTCCGGGCGGTACAGGACGGTGTCGCGCACGCAGCGCGCGAGGCTCTCGGTAATGGAGACGGTGTGCCCGGCCGGGGCCCGGTAGTCGCCGCGTTCGAGGATGGCCACGGTCTCCTGCGCGACCATCCGGCGGGGATGTCTGCTCATGTCGCTCCGGATTGTGGTGGGCCCGGGCGGTGCACCGCAAACCCTTTTCGCTGCCATGCCATCACGCTTCGTGGCCATGGGGTGATGTCAGAGATATTGCAATAGGTGCCCTACCTGGGGATTTGCGGGAAAAGATCATATTTCGACTACTTTCTGGCATGCTGGCTGCGCAATGCAGCCTCCAATGCAACCTCCACGATCGCGACAGGGACGGCGCCGGGCGTCGTCCCACCGCCGGGGCGCGGCCCCGGCCCCTCCGCCCATGCCGTACGCCCCGCCGGGGCCGCCGCTGCCACCGGAGGACGCGTACCCGCCGCCACCTCCCGCACCGGGCGGCGGCGGGCGCGGGGGCGGCCGCAGGCGGAACGAGGGCGGCGGACGCGGTGGACATGGCGGACGCGGTGGACATGGCGGAGGCGGCGGACGCGGCAGGCGTGGCCGACGCGGCAGGCCCGGCGGGTACGGCGGGAGCGGCGCGGGTACGGGCGACTGGCTCGGCGACGACCTCGAGCGCGAGTTCGAGGGCGCCCGGCGGACGCGGCTGCGCGGCGTCGTCGTCGGCGTGACCGCCCTGGTGCTGGTCGCGCTGGCCGGTCTCGGCGCGATGGCCTACCTGAGCTTCGGCGGCGGGTCCAAGCCCGCGGGCGGGCCCGCGCCGCAGCCGCAGACCAGCACGGCGCAGGGCGATGCCCGGGTCGAGGCGGAACCGTCCGACGCGCCCATCGTCAAGCCCGAGCACTCCCTCTACATCCCCGCGAAGGGCACCGGGAAGTTCCTCCTCCCCGCCTCCGGGAGCCGCGTGTTCGGGCACGGGAAGATCATGCGTTACATGGTCGAGGTGGAGGGCGGCCTGCGGCAGAGCCCCACGACGTTCGCGCGCAGCGTCGACAAGATCCTCGCCGATCCGCGCGGGTGGGCGGCGAGCGGGAAGTGGGGGTTCCAGCGCGTCAACTCCGGCCAGTACGACTTCGTGGTGCAGCTCGCCTCGCCGAAGACCGTCGACAGGATCTGCGGCTCGTACGGCATGACGACGAACGGCACGGTCAACTGCAGCGGCGGCAAGCAGGTCGTCGTGAACCTGAAGCGGTGGCTGCTGCTGACCAAGTACTACCAGGGCAAGGCCGACCAGTACCACGCGCTGACCATCAACCACGAGGTCGGCCACCGGCTGGGCTTCGGCCACATGACGTGCCCCGGGCGCGGCCGTCCGGCCCCGGTGATGATGCAGCAGATCTACGGGCTGAAGGGCTGCCGGATCAACCCGTGGCCCTACGACGCGCACGGCCGCTTCCTGACCGGGCCGTCCGTCCGCGGAAAATGAATTAGGGGCGCCTCGCCCGGTTCCGCCAGACTCGTGGCGTGCTTCTGACCATCAGTACGACCCTGGACCAGGCGGCCGATCTGGGCTTCCTCCTGCACAAGCACCCCGGGCGGGCCCAGAGCTTCGGGCAGTCCTTCGGCACCGCGCACGTCTTCTATCCCGACGCGGACGAGACGCGTTGCACGGCGGCGCTGCTGCTGGACGTCGACCCCGTCAAGCTCGTGCGCACGCGAGGCAGGGGCACGCCCGACTTCTCGCTCGGCCAGTACGTGAACGACCGCCCGTACGCGGCGTCCTCCCTGCTGGCGTCCGCGATGGCCAACGTCTTCCGCACCGCCATGCGCGGCCGGTGCGATCTGCGGCCGGAGCTGGCGGAGACCGCGATCCCGCTGGAGATCGTGCTGCCGGCGCTGCCGTGCCGCGGCGGCCCGGGCCAGGCCGAGCGGTTCTTCGCGCCGCTGGGCTGGGACGTGACCGCCGAGCCCGTGCCGCTCGACCCGGAGTTCCCCGAGTGGGGCGACTCCCGGTACGTCACGCTGACGCTCACCGGCCGGATGCGCCTCGCCGACGCGCTCAACCAGCTCTACGTGCTGCTGCCCGTACTGGACGACGCCAAGCACTACTGGATGGCGCCGGACGAGGTCGACAAGCTCATCCGGGCGGGGGAGGGGTGGCTCGCGACCCACCCCGACAGGGCCGCCATCACCCGCCGCTACCTCGCGAACAGGCGTGCGCTGGTGCGGGCCGCGCTCGGACGTCTGGCCGACGCCGAAGACGCGCCCGAGGACGCGCTCGACCCAGTGGAGGTGGAGGAGGAGCCCGCGCGCGCGGACGACGGCACGCCGGCGGACGAAGAGGCGCCGGTCACCCTCGCGGAGCGGCGGATCCAGGCGGTCGTGCAGGCGCTGCACGAGGAGGACGCGCGCCGCGTCATCGACCTGGGCTGCGGGTCGGGCAAGCTCCTCGCGCGCCTCGTCCGGGACGACTTCTTCAGCGAGATCTCCGGTACGGACGTCTCGTACCGCGCGCTGGAGGGAGCCGTACGACGCCTGCGGCTGGACAAGCCGCAGCACCGCCCGAACAAGCGCGTGCAGGACGTCTTCCAGAGCGCCCTCACCTACACGGACGAACGCCTCCGCGGTTACGAGGCGGCCGTGCTGATGGAGGTCGTCGAGCACATCGACCCGCCGCGCCTCGGCGCCATGGAGCAGGTCGTGTTCGGCCACGCGGCGCCCCGCGTCGTCGTGGTGACGACGCCCAACGCCGAGCACAACGTCCGCTACGAGGGGCTGGCACCCGGCGCCATGCGCCACCCCGACCACCGTTTCGAATGGACCCGCGCGGAGTTCCGCGCATGGACGGACCGCGTCGCCGCCGCGTACGGCTACCGCGTCCGCCACGTGCCGGTCGGCGACGACGACCCCGAGGTCGGCGCGCCGACGCAGATGGGAGTGTTCACCCGATGACCGAGATCCGGGTGCCGGAGATGGGCCTCGTCGTGCTGGTCGGCGTGACCGGGTCCGGCAAGTCGCATTTCGCGCGCAAGCACTTCGAGCCGACGCAGGTGGTGTCGTCCGACCGCTGCCGCGCCATGGTGTCCGACGACGAGAACGACCAGTCCGCGACCGGCGACGCGTTCGACCTGCTGCACTACATCGTGGGCAAGCGGCTGCGCCGCGGACTGCTCACCGTCGTGGACGCGACCAACGTGCAGAGCAAGGCGCGCCAGGCGCTGCTGCGGCTCGCCAAGGAGCACGACGTGCTGTCGGTGGCGATCGTCCTGGACGTCGCTGAGCGGCTCGCTGCCGAGCGGAACGCCGCCCGCCCCGACCGGGACATGCCCCCGCACGTCATCCCGCGCCAGCGGCGCGAGCTGAGCCGCGGGCTGCGGACGCTGGGCCGCGAGTTCCGGCGGTCGTACGTGCTGTCCGGGCCCGACGAGATCGACGCGGCGACGATCGTCCGCGAGAAGGCGTGGAACGACAAGCGGGAGCTGACCGGCCCCTTCGACATCGTCGGCGACGTGCACGGATGCCGCGCCGAACTGGAGGAGCTGCTCGGCGACCTCGGCTACGAGATCGTGCGGGACGCGCAGGGCCTGGCCGTGGACGCCGACCACCCGGGCGGGCGCACCGCCGTCTTCGTCGGGGACCTGGTCGACCGCGGCCCGGACTCGCCGGGCGTGGTCCGGCTCGTCAAGGGGATGGTGGAGGCCGGGAACGCGCTGTGCGTGTCCGGAAACCACGAGGCGAAGCTGGTCCGGGCCCTGCGGGGCCGCCAGGTGCGGCTGTCGCACGGGCTCGCCGAGTCGATGGAGCAGTTCGGCGCCGAGCCCGAGGAGTTCCGCGACGGCGCGCTGCGCTTCATGGACGGGCTCATCAGCCACTACGTCCTCGACGGAGGCCGCCTTGTCGTGGCCCACGCCGGGCTCAAGGAGGACTACCACGGGCGCGCGTCGGGCCGTGTCCGGTCGTTCGCGCTGTACGGCGACACCACGGGCGAGACCGACGAGTACGGGCTGCCCGTCCGGTACCCGTGGGCGCGCGACTACCGCGGCAAGGCGATGGTGGTGTACGGGCACACTCCCGTCCCGGACGCCGAATGGATCAACAACACCATCTGCCTGGACACCGGCGCGGTGTTCGGTGGCAAGCTGACCGCGCTGCGCTACCCGGAGCGCGAACTGGTCTCCGTCCCCGCGCACCAGGTCTGGTACGAGCCGGCGCGTCCGCTGCGCGACGAGTCCGCCTCGGCGCCGGGCGGGCACCGCGAGAGCGACGTCCTGAAGATCGATGACGTCCTCGGCAACCAGGGCGTCGAGACCCGGATGATAGGGCGCGTCACCGTCCGCGAGGAGAACGCGCTGGCCGCGCTGGAGGTGATGAGCCGGTTCGCGGTCGATCCGCGGTGGCTCGTCTACCTGCCGCCCACGATGGCGCCCGCGGCCACCTCGCCCCTGCCCGCCCATCTGGAGCACCCCGCCGAGGCGCTCGCCGCCTACCGGGACAAGGGCGTGGTGCGGGCGATCTGCGAGGAGAAGCACATGGGCTCGCGCGCCGTGGCGGTCGTCTGCCGCGACGCGTCCGTGGCGGAGGCCCGGTTCGGGGTGGACGACGGGACGACCGGCGCGCTCTACACCCGCACCGGGCGGTCCTTCTTCCGCGACGCGTCGGCCACCGAGGAGCTGCTCGACCGCGTCCGCTCCGCGATCGGCGCCGCCGGGCTGTGGGAGGAACTGGACACCGGATGGCTCGTGCTGGACTGCGAGCTGCTGCCGTGGTCTGCCAAGGCCATGGACCTCATCCGCACCCAGTACGCCGCGACCGGCGCGGCGGCCCGTGCGGCACTGCCGATGGCGTCCGACGTCCTCGCGCGCGCACACGAGCGCGGCCTCGATGTCGGCGGTCTCCGCGAGCACATCGACCGGCGCGCCGCCAACGCGGCACGCTTCCGCGACGCCTACGCCCGCTACTGCTGGCCCGTCGACGGGCTCAAGGGGGTCCGGCTGGCGCCGTTCCAGGTGCTCGCCGCGGAAGGCCGCTCGCTCGCCGTGGCACGCGACCACGACTGGCACATGGGCGTGGCCGCCGCGCTCGCGGAGGCCGACCCCACCGGGCTCCTCCAGCGGACGGAGTCGGTGACCGTGGACCTCGCCTCACCGGAGTCCGAGGCCGCCGTGACCGAATGGTGGGAGAAGCTCACCGCATCGGGCGGGGAGGGCATGGTCGTCAAGCCGCTCGGGCCCCTCCCGGAGGACGCGAAGATCCAGCCGGGCGTGAAGTGCCGGGGCCGGGAGTACCTGCGGATCATCTACGGGCCGGACTACACCGAGCCGGAGAACCTCGACCGGCTCCGCGGCCGGTCGCTCGGCCGCAAGCGCTCCCTGGCGATGCGCGAGCACGCCCTGGGGATCGAGGCTCTCGACCGGCTCGCCGGAGGGGAGCCGCTCTGGCGCGTCCATCAGGCCGTCTTCGCCGTCCTGGCGCTGGAGTCCGAACCGGTCGACCCGCGCCTCTGAGCCGCTGCGGGCGGCTCGCGGACGGCCCGGATGTGACTGCGGCCCGCCTCCCCGGGGGCGGGCCGCGGGCCGTCAGGTCGAGAAGAGCATGTGGAAAACGCCGCCGTGGTGCGGCGCGTGGTGGCCGTGGTGGCCGTGGTGATGGTGGTGCACGGAGGCCGCGGGCGCGCCCCATCCGGGAGGCGGCGGCGCGGCCCGGTAACGGGACTCCATCTGGCCGAGGGCCTCGAGCTCGCCGTAGTCGAGGAAGATGCCACGGCAGTTGTCACACTGTTCGATGTGGACGCCGCTGCGGTTGTAAGTCCGCATCAATCCATGACACTTAGGGCAGTGCATCGCCTTGTCATCCTTCCGCTATGGATCCCCAGGTAGAGGCTAAATGTAGGGCAGGTTCCGCGCCACGTCATGCGCGCCGCCGGGCGACCGGTCATGCGGCCGGTCATGCGGGCGGTCATGCCGCGTCCCCGCCGCGGAGATTCTGCCGCAGGCGTCGACCACCGCCTGCTCCGCTCCGTCGAGTGGCCGATCGTCCCTCCTCGCGGATATGACGCACGTGGCCGCGATCTGGATCGCCAGACTTCGTGCGGGAATGTCCAAGGCCGCCCAGGGATCGTCGCCATCGGGTATGGCGGGACCGCCGCCCGCGACGTAGGCGTCGAGGAAGCCCATCCATTCGTCGGGATGCAGGACGCCCGACAGGTACAGCGCGGCCGGACGGGCCAGGTCCCACGCGGGATCGCCCCTGCCGAGGTCCTCGATGTCGATCAGCCGCCAGTGCCCGTCCCGCGCGCGCACCATCTGGCCGAGGTGCCAGTCGCCGTGGATGAGGCACTCCGCGCGTTCCGGCCGGGCTCCCCCTTCGCCGCGGATCCAGGCGGGCAGCGTGGCGAACGCGCGCCGCACCTCGTCCTCGGCCGGGCCGTCGCCCAGGCGAGCCACTTGCGTGACCACGCGCGTGGGGCGCCCCCAGGGCGGTGCATCCGCCGGCATGGGCGTGGAATGGAGTGCGGCCAGAAGACGTCCGGCGTCCTCCCAGGGAAGCTCCTTATGAGGATCCACCGGCTCCCCGTACAGGGAGAGCGTCACCGTATGGCCGTCCACGTTCGACGGCGGTCCGAGCGGCCCCAGCAGGAGGTCCGGTAGGGAGGCCGCCACCTTGATGCGTTGAAGGAACGGCTCCCCGTACTCGCGGCCGGGTTGGTGCGCCTTCACTACGACGTCGCCTACGCGCACCACCAGGACGCCGTGACGGTCATACAGCGTCTCCGGTTCAGGGGGCGCGTCCGAAGCGCGCGCGGCGACACGGGACGAGTCGCGCCCGATCTCGACGAGCCGGGCGAAGAGCTCCGGCGGGGCGGTCTCGGTCTCCACGGGACCAGTCAACCACCCGGCGGGCCCCGCCTAAGCGGGGGAGTTGACCGACTCGTCGCGCAGCTTGCGGCGGATGACCTTGCCCAGGATGTTCCGGGGCAGGTCGGTGCGCGGCCGGAACTCGGCAGGCACCTTGTAGTGCGACAGGTAGCGCTCGCAATGCCGCCGCAGCTCGTCCGCCGAGAACGGGTAGGCGGGATGCTCCACCACGTGCGCGATGACGCGTTCGCCGCGCCGCGCGTCCGGTCCGCCGACCACCGCGCAGTCGTAGACGGCGGGATGGCGCCGCAGGACCTTCTCCACCTCGGACGGGAAGACGCTGAAGCCGCTCACCTTGATCATGTCCCGCTGGCGTTCCAGGATGGTGATGAAACCGTCCTCGTCCATCACCGCGATGTCACCCGTCCGGAGCCACCCCTTCGACAGGGTCTGCGCGGTGGCGAGCGGCGCGTTCCAGTAGCCCGCGAACACCTGGGGGCCGCGCACGACCAGCTCGCCGGGCTCGCCGGGCGGCAGGTCCCGCGTCGGCTCCTCGACGTCCACGATGACGGCGTCGGTCATCGGCAGCGGGAGGCCGACCGTCAGGTTCCGGGCACTGCCGCCGAGCGGGTTGCCCGTGACCGCCGGGGACGCCTCCGTGAGCCCGTAGCACTGGATCAGCCCGCGCGCGCCCAGCTCCTCGAGGCGGTCGATGGTCCGCTGCCCGAGCGCCATCGCGCCGCAGATGTACACCCGCAGCGACCGCAGGTCCGACGCGCGGAACCGCGGGCTGTCCAGCACCTGCTCGTACAGGGTCGGCACGCCGGGGAAGATCGTCGGACGGTACTTGCGGATCGCGCGCAGCACCCGGTCGCGGTCGAAGCGCGGCAGCAGCACCACCGCGCCCGCCCTCATCGCGGGCGCGATGAGGCAGCTCATCAGGCCGAACGAATGAAACAGCGGGAGGACCCCGAGCGTCACGTCCTGGCCCTCCTGCCCGCCCATGTCCCAGGCGTGCTGCTGGCAGGCGTTGGCTATGAGGTTCCGGTGCGTGAGCATGGCGCCCTTGGGACGGCCCTCCGTTCCGCCCGTGTACTGGATCGCCGCCAGGTCCCGCGACGGGTCTACCGGAAGCTGCCGCACCTGCCGCTGCGGAGCCTTCTGCAGGTCACGGAACGGGACGACCCCGGCATCGTCCGGCACGACCGCGGTGATGGCCGCGCGGCGCCGCTGCATCTGCACCAGCGGGAGCCGCAGCACGGCGCGCCGGAACGGCGGCAGGTAGTCGACCAGCGAGGTGACGACGATGTGCTCCAGCCGCAGCCCGCGCCGCACCGCCCGCACGGTCGCGTAGGAACGATCCAGGACCACGGCGACGCGGGCGTCGCAGTCCGCGAGCTGGTGCAGCATCTCCTCCTCGGTGTACAGCGGGTTGTGCTGGACGGCGATCGCGCCCCGCCGCAGCACCCCGAAGAAGGCGATCACCAGCTGCGGGCAGTTCGGCAGGATCAGCGCCACCCGGTCGCCGGGCTGCACGCCGAGCCGGTGCAGCCCGTCGGCGAACCGGTCGGCGGCGTCCCGCAGCTCGTGGTAGTCGATCCGCCGGCCGAAGAAGACCAGCGCGGTCCGCCGCGGGTGCCGCTCCGCGGCGTCGTCGAGCAGCCGGGTGACGGGGACGTCCGGGATCTCGACCTCGGAGGGGACCCCCGGCTGATAGCTCCGCCGCCACGGGAGGGATCTTTGTGACGAGGGCCACATATTAGAGAATTCAACCACGCCTCCCGCGATCCCGGAACTGGCCGGATGCCCCGGTCGCCCCCCACTTCACGGCCCCCGCCCGCCGCATGGGCCCGCGCGCCGGGGGTAGGGGCCCTCGACCGGGATCGGAGAGGGGGAACGATGCCTGATGACACGGCCGCGCTGACCTTCGTCGGGAACGCGACGACGATCATCCGGTACGGCGGCGTCACGCTGCTGACCGACCCGAACTTCCTGCGCCGGGGCGAGCGCGCCGACCTCGGCCACGGCCTCAGCAGCAAGCGGGTGAGGGACCCGGCGATCAGCGTGGACGAGCTGCCCGAGCTCGACGGGGTCGTCCTCTCCCACCTGCACGGCGACCACTGGGACCCGGTGGCGGAGCGGCACCTGGACCGCCGGCTGCCGATCCTCACCACCGGCGCCGCCGCCCGCGCGCTGCGCGACCGCGGGTTCGGCGAGGCCGAGGGGATGCGCACCTGGCAGACCGAGGAGATCGCCAAGGGCGACCACCGCATCCGGATCACCGCGCTGCCGGGCCGGCACGCCCCCGGCCTGCTCCGCCACGTCCTGCCGCCCGTCATGGGCTCCCTGCTGGAGTTCGGCCCGGCCGGCGGCGAACCGCGCTTCCGGCTGTACATCAGCGGCGACACGCTGATGTACGACGAGATCGCCGAGATCGGCCGCCGCTACCCCGACATCGACGCGGGCGTCGTGCACCTCGGCGGCACCCGGCTGCTCGGCCTGCTGACCGTCACCATGGACGGGCGGCAGGGCGCGCAGTGGCTGGAGACCAGCGGCTGCGCCACCGCCGTCCCGGTCCACTACGACGACTACACGGTGATGAAGTCGCCGCTCTCGGACTTCGACAAGGAGGTCGGCCGGCGCGGCATGGCCGCCCGGCTGCGCCACGTCGAACGCGGCGGCACCATCACCCTCGGCCGCGCGGAGCACCGGACCCCGTCGCCGGCGCCCCACCGGTGAGCTAGGCCGGGGCGCCCGCCCTGGTCAGCGGGTCCAGCCCTGGGAGGGGGTCACCGTGCGGGTCTCGGACGCGGGCGGTTCGACTGCGCGGGCCTCGTACGCCGTGGACAGCACGATGTGGGAGTTCATCTCGCCGTGCTCGCCGAGCCGTTCGAGAAGCCCCTCGAGATGCGCCATGGACGCGACCCGCACCTTGAGCATCGAGCACCAGTTCCCGCTGAGCTTGTGCACCTCGGTGACCTCGGGCAGGTCCTCGGCGGCGGTCGTCTTCAGCAGGCAGCGTCCGAGGGCGCAGCGCATCTGCACGAACGCGGTGAGCGGCTGCCCGACCCGCGCCGGGTCGATCCGCGCCTGGTAGCCGGTGATCACCCCGGACTCCTCCAGCCGCCGCACCCGCTCGGCCACCGCCGGCGCCGACAGGTTGACGCGCGCCGCGAGCCGGTTGAACGACAGCCGCCCGTCCCGCTGGAGTTCGGCGATGATGCGCCAGTCCGTCCGATCGAGCTCCCGATCCATTCGCAAGGTCCCTTCCCGGAAGGTGCTTCCAACCTAGAAGCGGGACCCCGGGAACGCCATAGATCGTCCCTTCATCGCGCGGCCGGACCTTTCTAGCGTCAAGGGCATGAATCCGATCCTGAACGGGCGTGCCTCGCGGGTGCGTCCGATGGCGGCGCTGTGCACCGGGACCGCCCTCATGAACGCGGCCATGTCGATGGCGAGCGCGCCCGGCCCCCTCGCCCCCGCCGACCGGCTGGGCGCCGGCTGGGGCGGGGTCCCCGCCACCGCCGGGATCGTCGGGACGGGCGCCGGTGCGCTCGCGCTGACCCGGTCGGCGCGCCGCCTGGGCCGGCGCCGGGGGCTGGCCGGCGGCTACCTCGCCGCCGCGGCCGGCTCCTGCCTGGCCGCCGTCGGCGTCGCACGCGGTGACCTGGTCGCGCTCTGCGCCGGCATGCTGATGCTCGGCCTCGGCAACGCCGGCGCGCAACTCTCCCGCTACGCCGCCGCCGACCTGTACCCGTCGGGCCGGCGGGGCTCTGCGATCGGCCTGGTGGTGTGGGCCGCCGCCATCGGCGCCGTCGGCGGCCCGCTGCTGCTCGACCCGTCCGGCGGGGTGGCCCGCGAACTGGCCCTGCCGCCGCTGGCCGGGCCCTTTCTGCTGGCGTTCCTGACCACTGCCGCCGCCGCGGCCGCCACGGCCACCGTTGGCGCGCCGCCGGACGCCGACCCGCCGGAGCCCGGGCCGGGGGTCTCGGTGCGGAGCCTGCTCCGAGGGCCGGTGACGCGGCCGGCGCTGGTGGTGATGGCCACGGCGCAGGTCGTCATGGTCGCGGTGATGACGGCGGCGCCACTGGCGATGCGGATGGACGGCGACGGGCTCGGCATGGTCGGGATGACGCTGTCGGCGCACACGCTGGGGATGTTCGCGCTGTCCCCGGTGACGGGACGGCTGGTCGACCGGTGCGGGGCGCGGCCGGTGATGGTCGCCGGGGTGGCGGCGCTGGCCGCCTCGACGGGGCTCGCGGCGGCCGGAGGCGGCGCGTGGACGCGCACCGCGGCGCTGTTCCTGCTCGGCTACGCCTGGAACCTGTGCTTCGTCGGCGGCAGCGGGCAGTTGGCCCGCGAGCTGCCCGCATCCGAGCGGGCCGACATCGAGGGCACGGTGGACGCGGCCGTGTGGACGATCGCCGCCGCGTCCGGGCTGCTGTCGACCGTGCTGATGTCGGCGGCCGGGTACGGGGTCCTCGCCGGGACGTTCTGCTGCCTGGCCGTACTGGCGGGGATCGCCCTCCGGCGTCCGGCACCGGTGTCGCGAGGGATCGTCGATCAGGGATTCGGGACGGCGTCGCGGGCGCCCTCGATGCGGCCCCGGACGAGGCGCGGATGGAAATAGCTGATGGGAACGCGGCCGGTCCCGCTGACGCAGAGGATCTGGAAGCCGTTGCGGCCGTCCTCGTCGGGGACGGAGAAGCCCTCGGGGACGAACATCCCCTCGACGGTCATCGCGGTGAACCACCGGCCGAGCTCGAACTCGTCGGGGAACGCCTCCAGGCCGGCGCCGCGGCGGCCCAGCGTGTAGTGGACCTCGTAGCGGCAGCCGCCGGGCGGGAACGTCATATCCGGCCCGTTCCGCGGCACACGTTGCACGTCTCGCCGGTGGCGGTGCTCGTTCCGGTGCCGTCGCAGCCGGGGCAGGCGCGTGTCGCCGGCTTGGTGTGCTTGCCCACGTCCACCACCTCCCCGCGCTTCATCCTAGGCGCTGGCGCGGCGGGCGCGGGGCGTCCTTGCGGCAGCCGGGCTCAGTGCAGCAGGAGGCGTCCGTCCACGCGGGCGCGGTGCGTGCCGGGCGTGTGGCCGAACGTGCGGCGGAACGCGTCGATGAACGCGCTCGCCGACGCCCAGCCGGACCGGTGCGCGACGGTCGTCACCGGCAGGCCCTCGGCGAGCAGCACCATGGCGTGGTGCAGGCGCAACTGCGCCCGCCACTGCGGGAACGTCATGCCGAGCTCGGCGCGGAACAGCCGGGTGAGGGTGCGCTCGCCGGCTCCTGCGCGCGCGCCCAGCTCCGCGAGCGTCCGGTCGTCGGCGGGGTCGTCGCACAGCATCCGGCACACCGCCGCGAGCCGCGGGTCCCGCGCGGACGGAACGTAGTCGGCGTACCGGGGCGCGCGGGCGACGCGGTCGAGCAGGACGTCCCGCAGCCGCAGCCATTCGGCGCCGTCCCGGTCGGCGGCGGGGACGTCCGTGCAGGCCACGATGAGCTCGCGGAGCAGCGCGTCCACCCCGAGGACGGCCGGGCGGGCGAGGCCGAGCGGGTCGCGGACCGCCGGGACTCCGACGAGCCTCAGGTCGCCGCCGCCGAACGCGCGGTGCTCGTGGACGGTCCCGGCCGGGATCCACAGCGCCCGCGCCGGGGACGCCAGCCAGATCCCGGCGTCGGTGGTGACGGACAGCACGCCGGAGCCCGCGTAGGCGATCTGGTGGTCGTCGTGCCGGTGCGCGTCGATCTCGCCGCCGGGCGGAAGCGGCCGCAGGCCCGTGCTGGCGCGCGGGGTGTGGCGGGTCATCGGTTCAGGGTACGCACGGCCACCGACATGGCGGTTAACCGACATGAAGTGGCGAAATATCGGAAGCGCGACACGGATGACCGGGACGAGGCTGGCCGGTATGAACCGCCGAGCCCCCGTCGTGCTGCTGTCGGCCGGACACGCCTGCGTGGACGTCTACCAGGGCGCCGTGCCCGCGATCGTCCCTTTCCTCGTCACCGGCCGGCACTACAGCTACGTCGCCGCGTCCGGCATCGTGCTGGCCGCCACGCTGCTGTCTTCGGTCGTCCAGCCCGCGTTCGGCATGCTCACCGACCGGTGGGCGATGCCGTGGCTCATCCCCGCCGCGACGGGCGCGTCGGGGCTCGGCGTCGCGCTGTCGGGCGTGTCCGACGCCTACGCCTTGACCTGGGCGGCGATCGCGGTGTCCGGGCTCGGCGTCGCCGCCTACCACCCCGAGTCGGCGCGGATCGCGCGGGCGGTGACGGGCGGCGACCACGCCGGGATGAGCTGGTTCTCGCTCGGCGGCAACCTCGGGTTCGCCGCGTCCCCGCTGCTGGTCACGCCCGTCCTCGCGGCGGGCGGCCTGCACGCCACGCCGTGGCTTGCGGCCCCGGCCGTCCTCGGGACGGTGCTCAGCCTCACCGCAATGCGCCGCGGCCCGTCCGGCGCCGCGAACCGGAAGAGCCCGGCGGACGGCCGCGACGACTGGCCGATGTTCGTCCGGCTGTCCCTGGTCGTGCTGTGCCGCTCGATCGTCTTCTTCGGCCTCAGCACCCTGCTCGCCGTCGTCGCGCGGCAGCGCACCGGCGGCGGCGCCGACGCCGGGGCAATCGCGTTGTTCGTCCTGTTCGCCGGGGGCGCGGCCGGGACGGTCCTCGGCGGCCGCCTCGCCGCGCGGTGGGGACGCGTGCGGTCGCTGCGCGCCGCCTACCTGCTGGCGGTCCCGTCGGTCGCGGGCGTCGCGCTCGCCCCCTCCTACACGATCTACGCGTTCGTCGCGCTGACCGCGATCGCGCTGTACACCCCGTTCTCGATCCAGGTCACGCTCGGCCAGGACTACCTGCCGCGCCGCGTCGGCACCGCCAGCGGCGTCACGCTCGGCCTGGCCGTCAGCGCCGGCGGCATCGTCAGCCCCGCCGTGGGCGCCCTCGCCGACGCCGCGTCCCCGCGCGTCGCGCTGCTCCCGCTCATCGCCGTCCCGGCCGCCGCCTGGCTCCTCGCCCGCCCGCTGAACGAGCCCACCCCCCTAGAAGCCCCCACAACACCCCACCAAGCCCCCCGCCCCTCACTCCACCGTTAGCTCTTCCTTAAAGACGGCATAAGGGCGGTGCCTGGGGGGCGGTCCGGTGCGAAGTTCGTTGCGTGGCACTGCGAATGGGCAAGCACACCGGTTCGTTCGCCCCCGGCGGTCCGGGGGAGCGGACGCCCTCCGCGGCGGTCGCCCGGGCCTTCCAGGCACTGCCGCCGGCGGACCGCGAGATCCTCACCGAGACGGTCTTCCGCGAGCGCTCGGTCAACGAGGCCGCCGCCCTGCTGGGCGTACCGGTCGACGTGGTGAAGGTCCGGGTCTACCGGGCGCTGCGCGCCCTGCACGCGACGCTCGGCCCGCCCGTCACCCGCTGACCAGCTCCCGGACGACCGCCGCGAACGACCGGACCAGCGCGCCGTCCGCGCCGTCGGTCCAGGCGAGCGCGACGCGGAGCGGCTCGACGCCGGTGAGCGGCACCCAGACCAGGCCCGGCCGCGTGTAGTAGCGGGCCATGCTGGACGGCGCGAAGCAGATCGCGGTGCCCTCGGCGACCTGTTCGAGCATCTCCTCGACGTTGTCGTTGGTCGGTCCCCAGCGCGGCTCGGACCCGTCCGGGCGCGGGTTGACCGCCCACCAGTCCACCCATTCGCGCGGCGCCCGCTCCGTCCACAGGAGCGGCTCGTCCTTGACGTCGAGGATGCCGACGGCCTCGCGGCCGGCGAGCGGGTGAGCGGCCGGCAGCCCGACGATCCGCGGCTCGGTGTGCACGACCTCGGCGTGCAGGCCGGTCAGGTCGGCCGGCAGCCACACGAACGCCACGTCGACCTGACCGGAGCGCAGCGCGTCCGCCTCGCCGCCCCAGTCGAACCGCTTGGGCTCGACCCGGACGCCGGGGTGGGCGCGGGCGAACTCGGCGCGCGCCCGCGTGGTGAGCTCTCCGGCGCCGCTCGCCTCGAACCCGACGCGCAGCACCCCGGTCCGGACGCGCCGGTGCCGCTCCGCCGCCGCCGTGACCTTTTCGGCCTGGCGGACGGTCCGGCGGGCCTCGGCGACGATCTCGAGCCCGGCGGCGGTGGCGGTGACGCCGCCCGCGTGCCGGTCGAACAGCCGGACCCCGAGTTCGGACTCCAGCCGGCGCAGCGCGTAGGAGAGCGCCGGCTGGCTGACGAACAGCGACTCGGCGGCCCGGCCGAGGTTGCCGGCGTCCGCGATCGCGACCAGGTACCGCAGCTGCCGCAGCTCCATGCTGCGATGATAAAGGCTCTTTATCGGACGTGTTGATCTTTGTCTTGGACGCGGGCCGCGGGCGGCTGCGATAAACGAGGCATGACGAACGAGACTGTGAACACGGACGGACGGGTCTGGCTGATCACCGGGGCGACCTCGGGTTTCGGGCGGGCGATCGCAGAGGCGGCGCTCGCCGCGGGCGACACGGTGGTCGCGGCGGCGCGCCGCCCGCAGGCGCTGGCCGACCTGGTCGAGCGGTACCCCGGCCGCGTCAACGCGGTCGCACTGGACGTCACCGACCAGCCCGGCATCGCGGACGTGGTCGCCGACGTGCTGCTGTGGCACGGCCGGATCGACGTCCTGGTGAACAACGCCGGGCGCGGCCTGGTCGGCGCGGTGGAGGAGACCACCGACCGCGAGCTGCGCGACCTGATGGACCTGCACTTCTTCGGCCCCGCCGCGCTGACCCGGGCGGTCCTGCCGCACATGCGCGCCCGGAAGTCGGGGGTGATCGTGCAGATGACGAGCCAGGGCGGCCGGCTGTCGTTCCCCGGCGTCGGCGGCTACTCGGCGACCAAGTTCGCGCTGGAGGGCCTGTCGGAGGCGCTCGCCCAGGAGGTGGCGCCGTTCGGCGTCAAGGTGATGATCGTCGAGCCGGGAGCGTTCCGGACGTCCTTCGCCGGCGGCGGCGCGCTGCAGATGACCGCCGAGATGCCGGAGTACGCCGACACCGTCGGCCAGGTGCGCACCGGCCTGCCGGACAGCGACGGCAAGCAACCGGGCGACCCCGCGAAGGCCGCGGCGGCCATCCTGACCGCGCTGGAAGCCGATGACACGCCGCTGCGGCTGCCGCTCGGCAGCGACGCGGCGGAGGCGGTCGCCGCCAGCCTCGACGGCCTGCAGAAGGAGTTCGCGGCCTGGGAGTCCCTGACCCGCAGCACCGATTTCGACGAGTAAGGGAGCGGGGCGGCCCGCTCCGCGCGGCGGGCCGCCCCGAATAACACGTTGCGGCGCCGGAACCGGTTCGGCAATATGGGCGTCGAACGGAAACGAGGCCGGAAGGAGAGGGAAAGATGCGCCATCACCGAATGCACCGCAGCCACTCCGGCCTCGGGAGCCGCAGCAGGACGTGACCGCAGCGTCCTGACGCCGACCGCCCGAGCATAACGGGCGGTCTTTTTGTTTTCCGAGAGGTTTTCCCCGGAGGGTTGGCCGAGCGGAAAGGCAGCGGCCCGCTAAGCCGTGGTCAGGGGTCCCCCTGCGCGAGTTCGAATCTCGCACCCTCCGCACGGGCTGGGCAGGGATGCTGGTGCATCCGGCGGTCTCATAAGCCGCATCAGGTGGGTTCGATTCCCGCGCCCAGTACGCAGGACAATTCCATATTCGAGTCTCCGTGGCGCAGGGGAGGGCGCGCCGGGTTGCGGACCCGGAGGTCGCAGGTTCGATTCCTGCCGGAGACACGGCGTCCGTGGTGTGGTGGTCTGCACGCCAGGTTGTGGTCCTGGAGGTCCTCGGTTCGATCCCGGGCGGTCGCCCTTTTGCAGGGAAATGCGGTGATTGGTGCGCCAGTGGTCGGCAGATATTGCCGGCCGCTGGCGTCCGCTTGCGCCGGAATTGGCCGCCGCCGGAAAAAACCTCCTCATGCACAGCCTCTTCGCGAAGGCGGCCCGGTTCCGGCTCCTCGCCCTCGGCCTGCCGGCGCTCCTCGTCCTCGGCCCGCCGGCCGTGCTCGCGCTCGGCACCGGCGGCGCCGGGACGCCGGCCGGCGCGTCCGCCGTCCCCTACCTCGACCCCGCGGTGCCCGTCGCCGCCCGCGTGGACGACCTGCTCTCGCGGATGAGCCTGGACGACAAGCTCGGCCAGATGACGCAGGCGGAACGCCGCTACGTCACCCCGGCCGAGGCCGGGAAGTACCGGATCGGGTCGATCCTGTCGGCCGGGGGCTCGGCGCCGAAGCCGAACACGCCCGAGGGCTGGGCGGACATGTACGACGCGTTCCAGAAGGGCGCGCTGTCCGCGCCGCTGCGCATCCCGATGATGTACGGGGTGGACGCGGTGCACGGCGACAACAACGTGGTCGGCGCGACCATTTTCCCGCATAACATCGGCCTGGGCGCGACCCGCGATCCGGCGCTCGTCCGCGATATCGGCGCCGCGACCGCAGAGGAGATGACCGCCACCGGCGTCGACTGGGATTTCGCGCCCTGCGTTTGCGTGGCCCGCGACGACCGGTGGGGCCGGACCTACGAGTCGTTCGGCGAGGTTCCGGAACTGCCGTCCGCCATGACGACCCTCATCGACGGCCTCCAGGGCGGGAAGCTGGGCGGGCCGTCCTCCGTCCTGGCGACGGCGAAGCATTTCGTGGGGGACGGCGGTACCGAGGACGGACGCGACCGCGGCGACACGGAGATTTCCGAGAAGGATTTGCGGGCGGTGCACCTGCCGCCGTTCCAGGAGGCCGTCCGGCGCGGCGTCGGCTCGGTGATGGTCTCCTACAGCTCGTGGAACGGCGTGAAGATGCACGCGAACCGGTACCTGATCACCGATGTGCTGAAGGGCGAACTCGGATTCACGGGCTTCGTCGTGTCCGACTACGAGGGCGTCGGCCGGATCGACGGGAAGCCGGACCTCACCAAGGAGGAGGTCGCCAAGGCGATCAACACCGGAATCGACATGGTGATGGTGCCGGAGAAATGGAAGGAGTTCATCGCCGATCTGCGCGCCGAGGTGAAGGACGGGACGGTCCCGATGGCGCGCATCGACGACGCGAACCGCCGCATCCTGACCAAGAAGGTGCAGCTGGGGCTGTTCGAGCGGCCGCTCGCCGACCGGAGCGGCCTGCGGACGGTCGGGAACGCCGCGCATCGCGCCCTGGCCAGGCGGGCCGTCGCCGAGTCGCAGGTGCTGCTGAAGAACGAGGGCGTCCTGCCGCTGCGCCGCGGCGGAAAGATCTTCGTGGCCGGGCGCAGCGCCGACGACATCGGCATGCAGTCCGGCGGCTGGACCGTCACCTGGCAGGGCTCGCCGGGCAAGACCACCCCTGGCACGACGATTCTGGAGGGCATCCGGCAGGCCGCCGGAGAGACCTCCAAGGTCGCCTACGACCGGGACGGCAAGGGCATCGACAAGTCGTACGGCGCAGCCGTCGCCGTCGTGGGGGAGAAGCCGTACGCCGAGTACCACGGCGACCGCCCCGACGGCCTCGCCCTCGACGACGAGGACCTGAAGACCATCGACCGGCTGCGAGCCTCGGGCGTGCCCGTGGCCGTCGTGCTGGTCTCGGGCCGCCCGCTGGACATCGCCTCCCAGCTCGGCGGCTGGAACGCCCTCGTCGCGTCCTGGCTGCCCGGCACCGAGGGCGAGGGCGTGGCCGACGTCCTGTTCGGCGACGCCCGTCCCGCCGGCCGGCTCCCGGTGACCTGGCCGCGCGATGGCGACCAGGAACCGATCAACGCCGGTGACGGCAAGAAGCCGCTGTTCCCGTTCGGCTACGGCCTGACCTACGGCGGCTAGCCGAGCGACCCCTGCGGCGGCGGCCTCCAGAGGCGAGGCGGCGACCCCGAATGAAACGGCATTATCTTCTCCAGTGGATCGGGCCGGGGCCTACGTGCCCCGGGGCGGTCCACTCTGCGGGCCGTCGCGCGAATGCGGCAGGGGCCGCTCGCCGACCATCCGGAGGTTCTGGCCATGCACACGGGACGCGCCGCCGGGCCGACGCCGCCGGAGTACCGGTCCTCCTACGGCGGGCGGGCCGGAGGGGCGGCGTGACCGAACGCTCGCTGCACGGAAACGACCCCTCGGTGCTGCGCCGCCTGAACGCCGCCGCCACCCTGCGGGAGCTGCGCGACGGCGGCGAGTCCACGCTGTCGGGGCTGGCGGGCCGCGTCGGGCTGTCGCGCCCCACCACCGAGGGCGTGCTCGGCGAGCTGATCGGCCGCGGCCTGGTCGCCGAGGTCGCGCCGCGCCCCGGCGCCGGGCTCGGCCGGCCCGCCCGCCGCTACCGGTTCCGCGCCGAGGCCGGCCACGCCCTCGGCATCGACATCGAGGCGGACCGGGTCCGGCTGCTCGTCGCCGACCTCACCGGCGAGGTCGTCGGCGGCCACCGCGCCCCCCCCGGCCCGGACGGCCGTCCCGCCGGCCGGATCGCCGCCGTCCGCGCCGCCGTCAAGGAGTGCCTCGCCGCCGCCGGGATCGGCCGCCGGTCGCTGCGCGCGGCCGCCGCCGGCACCCCCGGCGTCGTCGGCCCCGACGGCGTCGTCACCCGCTGCGCCGTCGTGCCGGGCTGGGAGGGCGTCGACCTGGCCCGCGACCTCGGGCGCTCGTTCCCGTGCCCGGTCCTGGTGGAGAACGACGCCAACCTCGCCGCGATGGCCGAACGCTGGCGCGGTGCCGCGCGCGCGGCAGACGACGTCGTCTGTGTCCTCGCCGGGCTGCACACCGGCGCCGGCGCGCTCATCGGAGGACGCCTGCACCGGGGCCGCTGGGGCGCCGCCGGCGAGATCGGCATGCTGCCCGAGCTCGGGCTGCTCGACACCACCGCCGTCCTGGTCACCGGCGCGGACCCGGGATCCGGGGCTTCCCTCGCCGGCCTCGCCTCCGCCGGTCCCGCGCTGGACGACGCCGAACGCGTGCTCGCGGCGGCGGGCCGCGGCGAGCACGCCGCGCTGGACGCCGTCGACCGGCTCGCCGCCCGGATGGCCCGCGGCGTCGCCGCCATCGCCCTCGCCCTCGACCCCGAGATGATCGTCATCGGCGGCCCGCTGGCGGGGGCGGGCGCGTCGCTGGTGGACGCGCTGCGCCGGCACGTCCCGCCGCTGTGCCTGAGCCCCGTCCGCATCGAGGCGTCCCGGCTGGGCGACGAGGCGATCGGGCTCGGCGCCGTCCGGCTGGCCCTCGACCGCGTCGACGAGGACCTGTTCCGGGTCGGGCCGGTGCGCGGCGCTACGGAACCAGCGGAGCGCTGAACGACCAGCCGCGTCCCAGCAGCGCGTCCACGGCCTCGACCGCGGCGGCCAGCCGCTCCTCGTGCGGGCCGGTCACGGTGATGTGCGGGAGGCCCCGCTTGTCCAGTTCCTCCTGGAAACGGTCCGACATCCACGACCGGATCGACTCGCCGTCGCGCCAGCCGTCCTGCTCGAAGGGCACGCCGTCCGGCGAGGTGAGGATCCACAGATGATGCGGGACGCGTTCGTGGACGGACTCCACCTCCGGCGCCGGCTTCCCGAGGTACCGCTCGTGCCAGAGCGCGGTCGCGAACGCGTCGGTGTCGCAGACCAGCAGCGGCGACCCGGTGCGCGCGGCGGCGTCCTCCAGCGCGGCGTGCCGCTCGGCGATGGCGGTGAACTCGGCGGACTCCCAGACCAGGTCGTCCAGCCACCGCGACGGGTCGCCGGACGCGCGCCGCGCGGCGGCCAGCTTCTCCTCGGTGAAGGTGCGTCCGTACTCCGGCACCCACCGCGTCGCCGCCCACACCCCGCCGCGTTCGGCGTAGTGCGCGGCGAGTGCGCGCGCCAGCGTCGTCGTGCCGGTCGACTCCGCGCCGGTCACCACGACGCGGCGAGCCAGGTACGCACGGACGGCCGGCGACAGCCACTCCCAGTTCCCGACCGGGTCGGCGCGGACGGCCGTGCCGCTGACAGGGAATCGCCCGCGCGGCGGGTCCACCGGCACATGGACGGCGGAGAAGCGCGCCGCCAGTTCGGCGCCGTATGGCTCCGAGGTGAACACCGCGTCCACCGGCGGCACCGCCGCACCGAGGCCCGACCGCAGCGCCAGACCCGCCCGGAATGCCGCGACGTGCACCGACCAGATCTCGTCCGACCCGTAGTCGATCTCCGCGTCGTCCACCACCGGCACGATCTCCACGTGCGGCTGCGGATGCGCCTCCCGCAGCCAGGCGGTGCGCAGCGCCAGCGGGATGCTCTCCACGGTGGACGCCGCGACCACCACCGTCACCCGCGCGCACGCCGCGGCGGCCGTGTCGACCAGATGGCGGTGTCCCGCGTGGGGCGGATAGAACTTGCCGATGACGAGCCCGTGCTCGAAGGTCATGCCGCCACCGCGGCCGCCGTCCGCTGGAAGTCGCGGCGCCAGGCGATCAGGCCCGCGACGCAGAGCGCCAGGAACAGCACGTACAGCGCGCCGGTCAGCTTGAGCTCCTTGTAGAAGTACAGCGGGATGTAGATCAGGTCGGCGATGATCCACAGCCACCACGACTCCAGCAGCTTGCGCGACTGCCCGTAGGTCGCCGCGAGCGACAGCGCGGTGGTCAGCGCGTCCCAGAACGGGACGGTCGAGTCGGTCCAGGCCGACAGCATCCAGGTCAGCAGCGCCGTCCCGGCCGCGCCGGCGACGGCGAGCGCCGCCCACTCGTTCCGTCCGGTGCGCCGGACGGGCAGCTCGTCGCGCCCGTCGCCGGCGTAGAGCCACACCCACCAGCCGTACAGCTGGAGCACGACGTAGACCACCTGGAGCCCGGCGTCGGCGTACAGCCCGCCGTCCAGGAACACCAGCCCCAGCAGGACGACGTTGGCGATCCCGATCGGCCAGTTCAGGATGTTCTGCCGGACGACCAGCCAGACGTTCACCGCGCCGGTGGCGAAGCCGAGCAGCTCCGCCCACGTGGTGGGCACCGACCCGAGATGGAACGCCGGGTCCAGCAGGGGACCCAGCGGAACGTTCACCGCCATCCGGCAATGATCACATGTCGCCAGAAGGACGACGAACGCCTGCGGCCCCGGTGACCTCCGCGATCACCAGGGCCGCCGTGCTCACACCAGGCCGCTCACGCGACGATCAGCAGCGGGTTCTGCAGCAGCTCGGCGAGGCGGGCGAGGAACTTCGCGGCGGTCGCGCCGTCGCAGGCGCGGTGGTCGACCGAGAGGGTCACCGCCATCCGCTTGCCCGGGACGACCTGCCCGTCGCGCACCACCGGCTCGTCCCGGACGGCGCCGACCGCGAGGATCGCGGCCTCCGGCGGGTTGATCACCGCGGAGAACGAGTCGACGCCGAACATGCCGAGGTTGCTGACGCTGAACGTGCCGCCGCTCATCTCCTGCGCGGACAGCTTCCCGTCCCGCGCCTTACCGGCCAGCTCGCGGGTCTCCTGGCCGATCTGCGAGACGCTCTTGCGGTCGGCGTCCTTCACGACCGGGACGACCAGGCCGTCCGCGACCGCGACCGCGACGCCCACGTTCACCCGCTTGTGGAAGAGCAGGTTCTCCTCGGTGTAGGAGACGTTGACCTCCGGGTGCTCGCGCAGCGCCGTGGCCACCGCCTTGACGACCAGGTCGTTCACGCTGACCTTGGCCGGGGCGAGCGCCTCGTTGAGGGTGGCGCGGAAGGCCAGCAGCGCCTCGGCGTCCACCTCCCGGTTGAGGTAGAAGTGCGGCGCGTTCTGCTTGCTCTCGGTGAGCCGCCGCGCGGCGACCTTGCGGAACCGGTTCAGCGGGACGGCCTCGACGTCGGGGTCCTCGGCGGCCTGCGGCTTCGCGGCGGCGGGCGCGGGCGCCTGGGCCGGTGCCGGGGCGGGCGCAGGGGCGGCGGGCGCCGGGGCGCCGTTGCGGATCGTGGCCTCGATGTCGGCGCGGACGATCCGCCCACCCGGGCCGGAGCCGGTCAGCGTCGCCAGGTCGATGCCGTGGTCGCGGGCCAGCCGGCGTGCGAGCGGCGACGACGGCGGGCGGGACGCGGCCGGCCGGCGCGCGTCCGGCGCGGTGGCGGGCTGCGCGGCGGCGGCTGCGGC
>NZ_BAAAMR010000124.1:0-26577 GCF_039529375.1 Actinomadura napierensis | reverse complement strand
GCGGCACGAGACACGTCCTTCCCCGTTGGCCCACGGCCAACTCAGGTCACGTGGCCGTGAAACGGGGGGAAGCTCACACCGGAGTTGCTGATGCATTGCTGCGGATTCGCGTCCGCGGGAGTCCGTAGTTGCCCGCTCTGGTCGGCTCGGCTGCCGGTTGCTGCGGGCGATGTGTCCCGGGTTGTGGGGGGCCTAGAGGCACCGCTTCTCGGGCCCTGGCGGGGTGGTTGGGAGGCCTGGATCGAGCCGCCGAGCCAACAGGGGAACGAAGCGGGGCATCCCGGACAGGGTCCAAACCGGGAGGTTCTCGCGTTTTCCCTGGTCAAGGGTGGTGGGTCGCGTGGGACTCGAACCCACAACCTACGGATTAAAAGTCCGAAACTGCCGTATCGGAGCGGCCTGTTCAGTGTCGGCCTGTGTCGATCCGTCCCCATCGAGCCCGATATTCGTGCCGCACGGTGCCGCCGCGTGCCGATTCGGTTCGGAACCGCCGAGCCGACAACGAGCCGACATGGACCATTGGTGATCTTGTGGCTTGCCCGTCAGCGACCTCGGCTGACCAGCATGGATGGAGTTTTCGGCAAGCGCAGCGTGGGCGGTGCAGCAGGCCCGAAACCTGGCCATGGAGTTGGAGGGTCGTATCGGCGCGCTGGGGTTTTTGATCCACGACCGCGATCCGATCTTCACTGCCGCGTTCGATGAGGTGTTCAAGGTTGAAGGGCTTCAGGTCGTCAGGACCTTGCCGCAGACGCCGCGGATGAATGCGCTCTGTGAGCGCGTGATCGGAACTCTTCGCCGTGAGTTGCTGGACCGGGTGTTGATCCTGGGGGAGCGGCACCTGGCCATGGTGCTCGGCGAGTACCTGAACCACTACAACGGCCACCGGCCACACCGAGCCCGCCGGCAACGACCTCCAGATGCCGAATGCCAGCCCATCGGGACCCCGGCTGAACTCAACCACCTGCGATCCATCCGGCGAAGACCCGTCGTCACCGGCGTGATCAACGAATACCATCACGCCGCATAACCCCAGCTCAAGCCGCCCAACTCAATAATCGAGCGGGACACGATCAACTCCTGGCCCGCAGCGGATGACTATGTGAGGAGCGGTGAGGACGGCCTGGCGAAGTGTTGAGGATCGTGTCGCGTCCGGCCAGGGTCAGGATTGCCCGGCGGCCGAGTCTTCATCCGGGGCCTCGGCCCGATGGCCGCTGAGTTCGGGAGGAGCGACTCTGGCGCGCAGCAGCGTCTCGATCTCAGTGGCGGTCAGGTCCCCGGTTATGTTGAGCAACTCGGCCCCGTCGTCGTTATACACGACCACCTTCCGACCGGCCCGGCGGGTCAGCCACGTCTTGATAACGCTGGCCAGCGCGGCCCAACCGGCCACACTGGTGACCGCGTACTGCCACCATTCCCAAGGACCGCTGCCCCCGTCCGTGCTGTCGCCGCCACCTCCTACTGTCCCGCCGGTGTGGTGGACGATCAGGAGCGGGGACTCCAGCAGGAGGGGTTTAATCTCCCTCCAGGTCGGGTCGTTCCGCCTGGAAGGTCGATCGGGCCCGTAGTCCATCTCGCCGTCCGGGCCGAGGCAGAAGTGGAGCAGGAGTGTGTCGTCCGCTGTGCGGTCAGGCATTTGGACCTCTCCTTCTCCACTGGCATGCCTCTTGGGCCATTGCAACCTCGTCCGCCCCAGGCCGCCGGTCCTCGTCCCGGCACCGCTACTCGCGGGCTGATCCCAGTCTTACGTTCGCACGGCGGCCCGCAGTCGCTCTCGAAACCGTGCCCGGATGTGGCCCGGGACATTGGGACAACGATGTCGCCGTGGTCTAATGCCCGACGTCTACCGCTTGCGGCTGTTCGAGGCCCTACAACTGAAGATCAACTTCGACCGGCGCACCAGGACCTGTCGGATCCAGATCACCGTCCCACAAGCACTTGAGCATCGTCGGTTTCCTGTGCCGCCGATAGCGTTCAGACGGCCGACGCGAGCTCGCGGCGCTGGGTACTCAGTTGGGGTGGCGTCCGTGCCATAGCTGGTACACGGTGAGTGATAGGCCGGTTACCGTCATGCTGGCGCCTACGGGGAGCCATATGACTGGAGCCAGCCATACCAGGAGACCCGTCACGGCACCCACCGCGAAGCAGACCCCTGCCACGATCACATGTCGGGGTATCAACGGCCCGGGACCCTGCTGATCGGGTGGGGAGGTCGGCGGCGGAGGGGGATCCGGCTGCAGCATGGTGTCTCCTGTCATCGGGCGGTGCCGTGCGCACTTCCTGCCTCCGGCCTTAGATGCCCTCCCTCAGTGATCCCACGGCTTCATCTCGCCTGGCCTTTTTCGGTAGGAGGCGTGGGATCTCCATGCGGCACCATCTACAGAGAGTCTGAGTTCTGTCGACTCGCCTTACGAAGGGCCCCTTCCCATGACAGACGCAGAGGACCCCGGGCGACAGGCCGGGGACACCTCCGCGCACATACAACCTGGGGACCCGCCGCCGTCGGACCTAGAACCGGCATCCGGCGAGCCGTCGCCAGTGGCAGACAGTGCATTGGCAGGTATTGAAGCGAGCCTGGTGTCTGAGGACTACACCGATCCGCGGCAGAGAGCGATGGTGAACAACCTGGAGCGTCGGCAACGCGAGTCGGAGTTCCTCCAACTGCTGGCCGCACGCGGGTTTCAGGGGACGATGTGGGACACCCTGGCCGATGAGTTGGCCGCCTATGGCATCCCCGTGCTGATGTCGATGATCCGCACTCACAAGGTCTCCAAGCTCTGTGCAGACAAGGGTCGCCCCATCCCGCCGCTGCCTTCGGACTGGACGTTCGAGGATCGTTCGGATCTGACCGCACTGACCGTCGCCAAGGCCATCAAAGTGTTCCGCGAACGTGTACTCGCCAAGGGGCGGTGGGACTCGGAACGGGGCGCGACCCTCAAGACATTCTTCATTGGCGCGGTAATCCAGCAGTTCCCTAACCTGTTCAATGGCTGGTGTCGCGAGCGTCGCCGCCTGCTGGCCGTTCCGGGCCTCCTTCCTCTTGAGGAGATGCCCTCGGTCCTGCAGCGGGCGGCCGATCAGCCTTGTGCCGACCCGGCGCGCACGGTCGCCGGCAGGCAACATCTGCTTCAAGTACTGACGGACATGCCGGCGGATCTGCGCATCGCCTCTCTTCTCCTGCTGGAAGGGCACCCGGTCAAGGAGGCGGCTGCAGCCATCGGGAAGTCCGGCGACGCCCTCAGCGAGCAGATGCGCCGCTACCGCAACGGCCGAGGAAGTAGGCTCCGGTGAACAGTACGCCGACCCCGCGCGAGCGTCTAAACAATCTGTTGGCCCGCGCCGCTGAGCATGCCGGCCGCACGCAATCACGCACTGACGTCGCGATGGTGCAAGAACTCCGTGCAGAGTTGGCCGATCGTCGACGCTTTACCGACGCGCTGGTGGAGAGGTTCCTGGCGGCTCGCAGCCCCGAGACGCTGCGGTCACCCGTAGCGGATATCCTGACTGATACCAGTCCCACGATCACCCCAGAGCAGCTCAGCGAGATCACCGAGTTGCTGGCCGCGGTCATCCTCATCGAGGGCACCTCGCTGGGCACACCTCACGCCCAACGCATCCGCGAGCGGACTTCGTCGACTGACCTGGCGACCGTTGAGCGGCTGGGAGCCCTGCTGGAGCAGGCGGACACCAGCCGCAAGCGCGCACAAGCCCAACCCGCGATCGATCAGCAGCAACAGCTGATCAGCGCTTTGGTGTACCTTCTGGGCCGACAGCAAGCGGCCAACCAGCACCTTGTCGCCGAACGCGACGCACTGCGCGAGCAGGTCGCCCGCCAGCTCGAGGCGCGAAGCCGCCTCGATGCGGAGCGCAGCTCACTCATCGACGCCTTCGAGCGCGAACAGAACACCCGCCACCACGCAGAAGAACATGCTCGGCGACTGGCCGATATCGTCGCACGCCTCACAGAGGCGACCAAGACGCAACACGACCAGGCGCCGGCAAATGCCGAGCGCGGTCAAGTCGCTGCCGACGATGCCGCACGCGAGAGCACGGCAGGTACCGGACAGCGCTCCTTTGCCTCCATGGGAGGAGTCCTGATCTGTGACAGCCACGCCGTGTTCGCCGACTCGCTGTCGCTGGTGCTGTCGGACGCCGGCCACGCCGTGGTCGGGGTCACCTATTCGCCGGAGGAGGCGCTGGCATTGCCGCAGATCCGCCACGCAGGTGTCTGCCTGATCGACTGGCAGTTCCCGTCGGGCACCGCGCTGGACTGGATGCCCCGGCTGCGGGCGGCAGCTCCGCAGGTGCGGTTCGTGGTGCTGACCGGGTTCTTGGAGCAGCACATGCTGGAGGCAGGGGTCGCGGCGGGCGTGCGCGGGTTCGCCCACAAGGGCCAGCAGGCTGGCGACATCCTCACCGTGCTGCACCGCGTCGCCGACGGCGAGATCGTCGTCGACCAGCCCACGCGCGAAGGCAGCAGGTCGCGCGCGCGTCGCCAGGCCCAGCACGTCGCGCGGCCCCTCACCCCACGCGAGCGGGAGGTGCTGACCCGGCTGGCGCGTGGCGAGTCCACCCAGGCGCTGGCTAAGGCGATGGGCGTGTCCCGCAGCACGGCGCGCAGCCATGTGCAGAGCGTGCTGAGCAAGCTCGGCGTGCGCTCGCAGCGCGAGGCGGTGATCGAGGCGGCCCGGCAGGGACTCGTGGACATGGAAACCGAGGATTGGCTGAACGAATCGAGCTGACGGCCCAGCCCACGCACAACGTCCCAGACGACCATGCACTTGCCGAAAACCTCGTCCGCGCAGGTCAAGCAGCATGTTCGTATTCGTTTAGGATTCCGCCCAGACGCTGCCTTCTCTGGACGTTCAGGTGGGCGATCTTTGGTCGGCTTCGGTGATTGGCGAAGGCAGTGGTCTCAGTGGCCGAGCATTGGCGAGGCCCTGGTGGGGTCTGCATACCTTCTCCTGCCCTTTGGTCCCGCTCTCGCGTGGTTCAAGGGATCGTCCGTACCGGTTCGGCTGGTCGCTCGGCCGGCGTGGACGCCCATGTCGAAACAGCTGAGATGTGTGGGCTGGCGGCTCCGCCGCGAAGGTGAGCTGATGCGCTAGGCGTCCGGCGCTGGGCTCCGGGCAGGTGTGGTCTGTCTCGCTTGACTCAGCTGAGCTGGGGTTTTCACATCCTGGCGGCTTCCATGCCCCTTGGGGCAAGAAGCCAAGCGGAACGGCGGGAGTCCGGTGCGATGACATCCGACCTGGTCTGCACGTCAGCCCGCCCGGTGCGGGCCGCACGCGTGGCGCGGTGGGCGGCCGCCAGCCTCGGGGCGCCGGTCACGGGCTCATTGCTCTTCGCAGGCGTCCGGCAGGGGGCGGGGCAGTCCGTTCCGGCGGGGCTGTGGATCGCGATTGCGGTGTGTGGCGCGGCGGCCGTCGGGCTTGCCGCCTTGGGGCTATGCCTGCGGTACAGCCTGGAGAAGGTCCGGGTGCAGGTGAGCGGCCAACTCGCCGCGACCTACCACGAGGTCATGGTGGGGTCATCGCGTGAGGTGCAAGCCTCTGAGCACTACAGCGACATCTCCGATGCGATGGCGCGGTTCACCGCGGTCCTGAACAACGGTGTCTGCCCAGCGGACGCGACACACCACAAGCTTTATCGCGGTCGCCGCCGGTGATGCGACGGCGTGCAGTCCACTCCGGTTGGGCGGGATTGGTTCACCAGAGGGCAGTTGACGGGCGGGCGGTTCCGGGCAGGAGGGTATGGGCCGGGCTGACGGGTCGATGATGCGCCACGGGCCGAGATAGGGGACCTGGCAGTGGCGGCAATAAGCCCAGTAGAGCGAGTCTATGCCGCCCGGGCGCTCGGCCGAACGGGCGGTGTAGGTGTCGCCGTCGATGCGGACGATGAGTTCGGCGAACGGCTGGCGGCAGCCACAGACTGTGCGGGGGAGCGCGAGCCGGGTGGGGGGCGGCGGTCCGTCGGCGAGCGCGCTCATGCCCGGGCCAGTGCGTCGTCGGGCGGGTCGGAGGGGTCGGTGATGCGCCATTTGCAGGACGGGCGGCCGATCGAATGGGTAACTACGGCGACCTGGTCCTGGTCGTAGGCGGTCCGCACCCCTGAGATCGACATCCCGGCCGCGGCGGCCAGGGATTCCAGGGTGTAGGGGCGCGGGCGGGTGAACTCGCGGCCATAGGCGAGCAGGCACCGGATCTCCTCCTCGGCCTGCTCCTTGCGGATCCTGGCGTCGGTGAGGGCGTGCAGCAACGGCTCGGCGTCGACCGCATCCCACGCCGCCTCCAACTCGGCGATGGTCTTCTTGCGGCGGGCGTCGACGGCCTCGCACGCGTCGCTGAAGGCCTCCTCGGGCTGCACACTGCCCGGTGCGGGCATCGGGTGCAGGATCGCGGCGATCTCCGCAATCACATCCATATCTACATCATGGTAATGATTTGCGATGAATGCAGGAGTTTGCTCTTCTCGCTACATCCTGGCTGGTGCCGCGCTGCGTGCGCCGGGAGGTCGGGGCGGCCCCTTCAGACGCGGGGTGTAAGCGGTACTGACGGCACCAGGGGGCAAGCCGATCCCAGCCAGATGGGTGAGGACGGTCGCCCGCGGCTGCGCAGGACTGCAGACGCAACCTGCTGCGAGTTGACGTCGCCCAGTCCCCGCCAGCTGGGACTACGGCCAGACCCGGCCGAGGTCGGTCAGCGGTCACGTTCTGTTCACTAAGAGGTCATAACAAAATGTGTATGTAGCGCGACATGTAGTGATGGCTGGGTGGGGTGTGGGTGGGTGCGTAAGGGCGAGCAACCCCCGTGGATCGTGCCCGACAGCCTGTGGGAACGGATCGAGCCGCTGCTGCCGAAGGTGGAGCGCCGTAAGCGTCACGCCGGGCGTAAGCGGCTGGACGATCGCAAGGTGCTGTGCGGGATCTTGTTCGTGTTGCACACCGGGATCCGGTGGGAGTTCCTGCCCCAGGAGCTGGGGTTCGGATCGGGCATGACGTGCTGGCGGCGGCTGGCCGAATGGCACCGGGCCGGGGTGTGGGAGCGGCTGCACCGTCTTCTGTTGGAGGAACTGCATGCCGCCGGGCAGCTGGACTGATCCAGGGCGGTGATCGACAGCTCCCACGTGCGGGCTTTGAAGGGCGGCCCAAAACCGGGCCGAGCCCGGTCGACCGCGGCCGGCCGGGCTCCAAGCACCACGTACTGACCGACGGCAACGGCATCCCGCTCGCTGTGTCGTTGACCGGCGGGAACCGCAACGACGTCACCCAGCTGATGCCATTGCTGGAGGCGGTGCCACCCGTCCGGGGCCGGGTCGGCCGGCCTCGTCGAAGACCCGGGCGGCTGCTGGCCGACCGCGGCTACGACCACGACAAGTACCGGCGGCTGGTGTGGGCCAAGGGCATCAAACCGGTCATCGCCCGCCGCGGCACCCCGCACGGGTCCGGGCTCGGCGTCCACCGCTACGTCGTCGAACGCACCATCGGCCTGCTCCACTGGTTCCGCCGCTTACGCATCCGCTGGGAGATCCGCGACGACATCCACGAAGCCTTCCTGACCCTCGCCGCAGCCATCATCTGCTGGCGACGCCTCGTCCGCTGATTCTGTTACAACCTCTAAGCCGGTCGGAGAGGTCGATTATTGGCGCCTAAGGGAAATCCGCGCCGCGGCATTCACACATCGCAGAACTCGCCGCCCTAGGTGTCGACGAGCGTAGTCCCCCGGACCCTGATCGATCGGAGGCGGTTGGTGGCCAACCACAACGGCGATGCCCCGGCAGACGATGCCGGGGCTAGCGAGCCATCCTCCCCTCTCTCTGCACCGGCGTGGTTCGAGGAGATCTACAACGACCTGTTCCGGGATCTGGTCAAGGGGGTGATGGCGCTGGGCGGTTCGATAGCCGAGGCTGAGGACGCCGCCGAGGAGGCGATGCTGGAATTGCTCAAGCGTGTAAACACCGGCAGGGAGGTCACCAACGTGCGGGGGTGGACTCGCAAGGCTGCGCGGAGATGTTTCATTCGAAGGCGGAAGCGTGATCGAAGTCTGCTGCAGCGCCTCATCGCTGCGCGCCCGGCCGTCTTTGACTGTCGCAGCCAGCTTGATCTGATCTGCTGGGAGGACAAGCAGTGGGCCGACCAGGTGCTGGACCACCTCTCTCCCACGCAGCGAGCAGTGATGGAGCGCGCCGCGGAGGGTCTGAGCCCGGCCGAGATTGGTGAGCTGCTCGGGAAGACCCCGGCGAATGTCCGCAAGAACCTTCAACTGGCTCGAGACCGCCTCAAGCCCCTTCTCAGCGGGGCTTCATCACCCCGGGAGGAGGACACCCAATGAACGACAACACCCCACAGCCCGGCGAAGACGCTGCTTCGATCGCCGCAGAACTGGCCGCCTACCTCAACGACGTCGACGAGGCAGTCGCACGTACCTTCACCGACGAGCGGCTGGCGGCGAGTCTGCGCCGGGTCACCAAGTCCGAACAGCGCACCAGCGATCAGACACCGGCCCCAGCGGAGAGAGAAGACCCGATTCCGGACGCGGGCGTGGCACGCGCCCGGTCAATGAACCAGTCGGCTACCGAAGCGATCCACATGACCGCCGTCGGGAAGTTGCGCGAGTTTCTCACGGCCGGAGTCGTTAGCGGAGACATTGATGCAGGGCCCGAGGGCAGGGACGAGGCCAGGGTCGGCGGCATGTTCGGCGTCGTCAACGGCAACGTGAACATCTACGACGTCGGTTCCTCGGCGACGCCGGAGGAGAAGTTCGACACGGCGCTGAACCTGCTCGACGGGAACATGCCGCGCCGCGCCGAGGAGCTGATCGAGGAGGCCGTGGAGGGCGGGCACCGCAACCACCGGGTGGCGTACTACTGGGCGCTGGCGGTGCTGAGCGGCCGGTCGTTCGACGACCTGGGCCCCGACGAGTTCCAGGCGCTCCAACGCTGCTCGCTCATGGTCGTGCAGGACCAGAGCGACCCGTGGCTCGAGACGCTGCACGTCATCACGAACTTCATCAACTGCCTGATCGTGCAGGAGCATTCCGGCGACCTGACGGAAGCCGATCTCGACCCGGCCATCCAAGACTACGACAACCTGCCGGAGGAACGCCGCGAGGAGATCCGCCGGCACCTGGGCCTCATCATGACCGGCGCGCTCCAGGACCAGTTGGACGTCCGGTACGCGGCCGAGGCGACCAAGCGCAGAATGGCCGGTGATCGGACCGGACGGGCGTGGAAATTCTTCGCGCCCATCCCCGTGCCACCAGAGCCTCGCACCCTCATCCGGCCGGAGCTAAGCCGTCGGCGGCGCTCGGCCGCGGTGGCCGGAGCCGTCCTCGCGGGCCTCGGGCTGGCCATCGTGTTCATCCTCACCGTCACAGCACAGCCGATGGCTGCGCTGGTGTTCGCCGCGGCCACCGGTGGCGGCGGCTACCTGCTCGCCACCAGAGGCCGGGCATGGGTGGTCGCCCGAGACCTCATCGCGGTGGACGACGCGCGGCACGGATTGCCTCGCTCCGGCAAGCGCCGGTACGCCGCGGATGCTCCTGAGGAGGGGACCGACGACCGCGTCTGGGTCGAGAGCGACAAGGGCGACGACCAGGAACGGGACAAGCTGTGGCGGCGCAACTCGTTCCGCAACACCGTCCAGCCGTGGGTGAACGCTTGGTTCGCCGGCCAGAACCCCACCGACGCCACCAAGCGCAACGAGTGGTGGGAGGCCACCGCCGGGATCCGTACGACGCTCGCCGCCGACATCCAGCGGCGCTTCGGCGGCTCCGACGTGATGGTCGACCAGCTCGCCTGGCTGATCACCTGGCGCGTGGGCCGTACCAAGAAGGCATGGGAGGCCGGTGAGCTCCGCGCCGACCGAGACCGGCTCGAAGAGGCCGCTCCGAGCCGGGCCATGGTGACCCTCGGCGTCGCCGGGGTTGGGCTGGGACTGCTGAGCGGACTGGCCGCCGTGCTGTCCACGGGCTTCGGCCTCGGCCTGCTCATGATCCCGACTATCGCCGCGGGTGCTTGGGCCGTGTACAAGAGCGAGATCGACGTATTCTTCGTTCAGCAGGACGTGCACGCCGCCCAGGCGGCCATCGCGGCGGCCGAGTTCGCCGAGGAGCAGAAGGCCTTCGAACGGTGGACGCAGGTGCTGGAGGACCGTCCGACCGACGCCGAGATGGCCCGCTGGCTGGATCATGACAAGCTTTACGCCAAGGAACTGGCCATGAAGGCCTGCGGCCTGACCAACCGGGACTTGGTGGCGCACGCCATCCTCACTGAGGCGCGCTCCCCGTGCCTGCGGGCCCGCGTGCTGTTCGGCCCGCCGCGCTACTCACGGTACCGGGTCATCGTGTTCCTGCTGACCGAGGCGGGCGTACGGCAGGTTAGCCTCAACTTGGACTTCTTCGACGGTACGGTGGGCAATCAGCAACGCAACAACTTCCCGTACACGATGATCTCCTCGGCGCGGGTCCACGCGGTCGGCGTCCGCTTCGACGCCGGCCGCCGCAAGGTCGTCATCATCGACGACGAGTCCGGCGACAAAGAGCAGTACAAGGACGTTGACTCGCTGATCTTGAGCCAGGCGTTCCGGCTGTCGCTGGTGGACGGCCAGCACACTCACATCATCGTGGAGAACTTCGATCACGGCTTCCTCGACCGGCTCCGCGAGGACAAAGCCAGCCTCTTCGAACTGGCCCTGGACAACTCGGGCGTGAAGGGCGCCCTGCGCGTCCTGGAATCGGTCGCCGTCGAAGGCCGCGAATGGCTCAGCCAGGAACGCATCCGCCGCACGCGCCGCCTTATCGACCTCAGGCGCACCTTCATCGACCGCTAGGAACTTCGCTGGATCGCCGACACGCCACCAGCGCGCCGATGTCGGCGGCCTTCACCAGCACGAGCGCGCCGAGCGCGGTCCGCGCGAACACCAGGACGGGCAGCAACATCGACGCGATGGCCGGGGGCACCCTCCTCATGGGCATGTACCAGGCGGGCGAGACCGCGTTCCCCATCGCGCTCGGCCTGATCGTCGAGCACGCGCTGTCGACGCCCTGCGCGCGGCCAAGGCGCTCCTGGCCGACGAGCTCGACATCGCGCCCAAGCAGCGCGACGGCGACGTTGAGGCTCTGCGGACTCTCCAGGTAGTCAAACGCAGCGTGTGGGGCTTCAATATCCGGATTCTGGCTTTGGCCTGGGGCTCGGTGTCGCTTCAGACGTGGTGATCGCTATGCGGCGTTGCGGTATTCGTTGATCACACCGCCGAGGAGGCGTGTCCGGCGGATGGCGGCGTCGCTGCTTATAGGAGTCGGTTCGGGCGGCGGAGCAGGCGGTCGTTGCCCCAGGGAACGATGCGGACGATGACCATTGAAATGATCGGCGTAGATCCTGAGCACGGCTTCCAAATGGCGTCGGGAGAAGATCAGTAACCGGTCGGTGCACTCGCGGCGGACGCTACCGACCCGCCGCTCGGCGAAGGCGTTCGCTCGTGGGCTTTGCGGTGGTGTCCGCAGTACGGTGATCCCGGCCGATGCGAACACGGCGTCGAAGGCGTCGGTGAACTTGGTGTCCCGGTCGCGGACGAGGAAGCGGAAACGCTGAGCGCTCTCGTCAAGGTCCATCAGCAGATTCCGGGCCTGTTGCGTCACCCAGGCGCCCGTCGGGTTGCGGGTGGAGCCCAGCACGTGGACCCGGCGGCTGGCGATCTCTACCACGAAGAACACGTAGATCCGCTGGAGGAAGACGGTATCGACGGTGAAGAAATCGCAGGCCAGGACACCGGAGGCCTGGGCACGCAGAAACGTGGTCCAGGACGCGTCGGCCCGTCGCGGTGCCGGATCGACACCGGCGCGGCGCAGGATCCGCCACACGGTGGCCGCCGACACCTGATAACCGAGCCCGATCAACTCCCCGTGGATGCGCCGGTGGCCCCATCCCGGGTTCTCGCCCGCCAGTTGCAGCACCAGCCGGCGGAAATCCCGCTGGACCGGTGGCCGGCCAGGCGCCTTACGCGGATAGATCCACTTCCGGGCGACCAGCTCACGGTGCCACCGCAGCAACGTCGCAGGCGTCACCATGAACGTGCTCCAGCGTGCCCGGGGCAGCAGCCGCGACAACGCGGCCAGCACGACCCGATCGGCTCATTGGAGAGCAGGACGGTTCACCTGCCGCTGCAACACCGCAAGCTGGTGACGTAACACCAGGATCTCGACGTCCTTGGCCGCGTCCCCGCGGAGCCGAAGCAGCATCACGCCAGCGAGTTGCGCGTCAGGTCGTACAACAGCGACCACACCATGGCGACCCAGCCTGCCCGACCACAGCATGATCCCGCCCGGGAAACTAGCAGGTCAGGCCCCGAACCGGGATAATGAAGCCCCACAGGCCGGAATCGCGGGGCTGCGCCCGCACGCCCTCCGGCACACCTACGGCACCCGGCTGCGCCGCGGCGGCGCCGACCCCGCCCAGGTGCAGTACCTGCTCGGGCACGCCTGGGTGAACACCGCCGGGCGCTACTTCCGCGCCGGCGCCGCCGAGGTCGCCGGCATGGTCGAGCACGTCTTCGGCGACTGATTCCCCCCTCTAGCCTGGCCATGAGCGGCCCACATGCCTGGGAAGCCACCAGAATGTGACGGGAACGATGCGAGCCCATGCGACTACTCTTAGTAGTCATCAGCATATAGCGACGCGAGGGCCCGTCCCATGTTCCGACTCCTGATGAGCACCGCAGCCGCAGCGGGCACGGCCGCCATACTGACCGCGACCCCGGCGAGCGCCAACGCCCGTGGCACCACCGACGCCCGCGACGCCGTCGCGCTAGCGGCCTCCCTCTGCCGCGCCCACGCTTCCGGCAATGGCGCCTACTCGGCCTGCCGACCCCATCAGACCATGTACACGCATCGGGTTGCCGTGAAGTGCCTGAGTGCTGCCTCAGGGACCTACCGCACCAAGCATGGGCCGTGGGTCGGCGGGTTCAGCGTCTCCAAGGCCAGCTGCAATTGGACGGAAACGCGGGGCAGATACTGGTCCGAAGGGCACCCGGAGCAACCCCGGACTGCGAGCCGGTAGGGACGGCCGCCGCGTAGCGAGTTTCATCTGCAAGCTAATTGTGGAGCGGTGCCCGCGAGGACCTGGATGCCGCCCGCACCCCGCGGGCAGCGCCTCGGCCGCCCGCCAGCGCTTCCCACCGAGCCCTAGAGCATCTCTGGCTGGACGCGAGGGTCACGGTCGAGGAACTCCTGCTTGGTGTGCAGTACACGCTCACCCGCGAACCGATCCAGCGCAGCGAGGACCTGCTCCTTGTCGGCGCCGAAGCTCCCGATGGTGGCGATGACGCGGTAGCCGAGATCATGCAGCTCGCGGGAGAAGCGCATTCCTTGCGTTGCGGGGAACGGAACGCCTGGCTGCAAGCGAACCACGAGTAGGTGGTTCCCCTCGTACACCTGAGCTCTCCTGGGATTGACCGAGCCGCGCTTGGGGGGCAGGACGCCCACGTAAGAGATATCTCTCCACGGTGCTTGCGCCGTGGAGGGGCTGGCTCCGTGCTGGCGTACGTGCACGGTGATGGCCGAGCGGTCGATGACCAACTCCGCTTCGGGCAGGGACCGCACGGCCAGGCCAGTCACGAATTCTCCAAAGGCCGAAAGTACAGCCCAAAACGGCAGGATGGCCCACAGCCAGTTCGCGTTGTGGAACTGCAAGGCGAAAAACACGGCCAGCCCGCCGCCGACGCTACAGAAGAAGATCTCGCGAGGCTTCTCCGTGTTGCTCTTAAGCTGCTCGGCCCACGCCGCTGGATCGCGGCGGAACCGCACCTCGTCAAGCGCGTTGGCGGGCGGCGTGTCGGGTGGGGCAGTTCCACCCCGCGCGAGCGCTAGGGCTCCGGCGGTGTCGGTCCCCCGCATACGAGGTCGGGGCAGACCACGGGCTTGGAGAGCCGCGGCGACACTGCGGTAGATCTCATTGAGATTCAGTGGCTGCGGGCTGTCCAGCGCCGCTAGCAACGCCCCGGTGAAGGCGGTGTACCGTTCACCGGAAAGCGCGTAGGAGGGCGCGTTGGCGCTGGTGGAGGTCATCGTATAAGTACCCGCGATGGACAACTGGCCGTCGACCAGGCCCTCCTCGCCCGTCATTACCTCGATGGCCCGCCCGGAGAAGCAGCAGTCCAGGACAAGGACACGGGCGGCGGCGCCGCTGCCGCCGATGTCCTCGCGCAGCAGGTCGACGCCCAGCGCGCTGTACTTCGGAGCATCCGTCCGAGTCGCGTTCGTCGCCAGGTACAACCGCCCCCGTTCATCCACCAAGCCGTGGCCGGCGTAGTAGACCAGCAGCATGTCCGACGCTTCCGCCGCGGCCTTGGCAATGGTGCGGCCGAGTTCGGTGATGGAAGCCGCTGGGTCCACGACCTGGCAGTGCTCGGGGTCCAGTACACCGGTGGTGTCGTGGGTGAGCCGGTGCCACAGGCCCGCGACGTTCTCCCGCACGGCCGGCAGGTCAGCCAGATCGGAGGATTCTGGGAAGTGGCTGACCCCGATCAGCACGGCGCGTGACCGGGCCGGATCGGGAAACCGGCTCACTCCTGCTGCTCCGATGCGTCGGTTAACTGCCTGATCTCCCGCATCAAGACGGGCAGGTGGTCGTCGCGGTCGAGCTGCGCGTCGACCTCGAAGCTGCGACCGTCGGGCACCTTGATACGGTGACCTTCACGTTCGCGTGGCGATTGGTGAGCCAAGTGGACAACGAGCGGGCGAGTACCGCTCCCGCCCCACCGGATCCCAGCGCGATGGTGAGCACGTCGAGTAGACCGCCCATCTCGCCGCCGACCCCACCTCCAGAGGGCTCCAGAAGCAGACGCCCCCGGAACTCATCCTCACGCCGCAGCCAGTCAAACAACGACTGCAGCGCATCGGGATCATCGGCCACACTGACCCGCAGCAGCGGCCCGGTTTCCGGTGCAATGCCCATGACTCCATCGTGGCAGACATCCGCTTGGCGAACCCGGCTTGCGCTGTTTTGGAAGTGCTGCACCGCGGCATCAAGCTGATGCACCCCATATCCGACCCGCTCGCGTCAAATCCCGCCGCTAGTCAGATCGCGAGAGCGCCGCGCAGGGAGCGGAGGGCCGTGCGGCGTGTGGGCGACTTATCCACGGCCCGTGCTCAGCAGCGGCCGGGCAGGGACCGGGCCCCGTGTCCTCCCCTTCCCGCCTTCGTGTTTATGTCTGCCCGAAAGTGTGCCGTGCTCGCCGTGTCAGGGGCCTTCGTCGTCACGGGCATGTTCGCGGGGGCGGCTTCGGCTTTCGCCGCTCCCCGGCAGGTGCCGCACGGTCAGGCGGGGGAAGCCGTTCACCTCGCTGGCTACGAGCCCAAGACCGTCATCCACCGCAAACCTCCCTCACAATCGCGGCTACTGCACCGCGTGGGTGTACACCAAGAAGGCCGGTGGGCACTGGTACGCCAAAGCCGTCGTGAGATCGAGTGGAAGGTTGGCGCCGCACTGCGAGCTGGGTATCGATATCCGACACGGAAGCGGCCCCTACCAAGCACCGCCCGGCAATGACACCCCCGTAGCCGTCCGCGAGACCCTGTCGACGCACTACTACCTGGACGATCCGGGGTCCAAGGCGCGCGCCTGCCTGTCCAACCGCGACCTGGGCGACGATGGCTGGCACTGCGGCGCTGGGTGTGATCTCGCCAGGTCAGCGGTGACGCCCCGAGGGGGCCGTGCGTGGGTGCGGCACCCTTTCTCGGCTGCTGCCCGGCCACGGTGAGGCGCGCCGCGCCAGCTGGGTGAACCGCATGGCCGCCGCCGTCCCGGAGAGCCGCCGTGCAGGGCGACAGGATGAGGAGTCAGGTTCAGCGCTTCACCCCCGCGGAACAGATGGACGGGCCTGCGTTGGGTCCGCGCGACGGACAGTTCCGTTGCGCGAAACCCCTACTCGCGGGGGGCGGCGGGGCCGATGAACGCGGCGACGAACTTGTGGGAGCGGGCGCCGAGCCGGTCGGACGGGGCGGGGGTGATGGTGCTGGCGCCGATCAGCACGTCGCCCGGCGGGACGGCTGATCCCGTCGCCCGCCGAGCCACCCGCTGACTCCTCAGCCTCTCTTCCTGTCGCTACTGGCCGTTCCGGTCCTCCTCACGGGCCAGACAGCGCCGAGCATCTAACCTGCCAGCAGGACCACAAAACGAACCGCTTGATCATGCGCAATGGCCTGGTCGAACAAGGCGTTGACCAGGTCGGCGACCCGCGCGGACAGTACTCACAGGCCGTCGACGCGCCTCTGCCGGTCCGCCGAGCGGCCGCGGGTCGTGGCAGCGTCGCGGCGGGCGGCGAAGAACTCGTCCATGGGGTTACGCGCCTGGCCGGTGGGTGGCTCGCCGGCGCCAGCCTGATACTCCTGCAGTTGGCGGCGTTCGACAACGCGCTGCGGGGGCCGTCGACCGGCCTCGGCGGCTCTGCGCCTGCGGTCGGCGTGCGCTGCGACCGGTTCGCCGCGCCCGTTTCGGCACGAGGCGCCGACTACCGCCAAACAGCGCGGGCAGGGGACCTCGCGCGGCCGCACGTCGGGCAACTGCGTGCTTGGCCGCTTCTCCCGGCGCCGTCCGTCCTTCCTCTTCCCCATGACCGGGACCGTAGAGCACCAGGGCGCGTCATGCCCGCGGGGTGGTGTTTGCACCCGGCCCCGTGGTGAGCAGTTGCCAGGCGGGGACTGTGACGGGGAGCAGCTCTCGTTCGCGCTCGGGCCGTGAACACCGACGCCCCCGCGCGCTCCGAGGGGGGAGAGCGCAGGGGCGTCCGCGTGGGGTTTAGCGCTCGAAACGGTCGATGAACTCCTTCGCCAGTTTCCGCCAGCCCTCCAAGGGGACCTCGTCGCCGATCCTCTTGGCGGCGTAGGCGAGGTCCTCGGGATTGTCCGGCGCCCAGTCGGGATCCCGGGTGGCGATCTGCAGCGAAGAGCCGTGGACCTTCCAGTACAGGACCCCGGCCGTCTGTTTGTCCTTGTCGGCCCACGTCATCGCCACGATCCCGTCCGTGCCGTTGGCCAGGTCCCTAGCAACCTGCGGGAACTTGGACCGGTAGGGCCAGGACTCCCACGCCCCCTTGAACGACAGATCAAGCGCGACCTTGTTGTGGGGGAGGGAGGCGCGCCTGTTCAAGATCAGACCGAGCGCCATCCCCCCGGAGACAGCGTTCCGCTGACGTGCTGGTGCCAATGTCATCGGGAAAATGTAGTCCTCGCCGGGGCCGGCGCCGGGCGCCGGTCGGGCAGACCCTATAGATCGCGGCGGCCGGTGAATCTCTCGGTCTAGGTGCGCGAGCAGCAACCGACCGGCCAACGGCGGCACCAGCCAGTAACTCGCCGCGCTACCGCCACTGGCCGTACTGATGCGCCTGGCGACCTGGGCGCTTGCGGCGGCAAGCGGTGACCGGGCGGCCACTCGACATATCGCCCAGACGCGACGCGCCCGCACGGCGGTGACCGGCGCCGCGCCAGCTGCGGGATTATCCGGCCGCCGGCGCCCGACCAATCCCGGTTCGTCTCGCCGTGGCGCGTCCGGAACCGCTTGCCCGAGCACGCACGCGGCCCGTACCGCCGTTGCCCGGTCGGTTGCTGCTCACGGGCCGAGGCCCAGGAGTCGACCGCTGAACCCAGATCCGGTACGTCGTCTTCGTGGACTTCGACGGCGTGTCGTGGCCGGATACGGCCAACGCTGTGTTCTTCACATGCCGAGTCCCCGCACATGGCACCTGACCAGGCCAATTACCAGCGCACTTTCGCGGATGCTGGCAGCCGCTCGCCGCTCTGGACGCTCTGTATGCTCCCGATGCTCCGAATGCTCCAGCCGCGAACAATCCAGACAACAAGGCCCGGACTGTCGGGGCGCCTGTCATCCGCATGGCCCTGTACCGTGTCGCTCATCGCCTCCTGCGCTCCGGCATCTGTCGGCGGGGATCCGGCCCTCAAGCCGGAGACAAAGGAGGTGATCGGGAGGTGTCGAGCCGTCGTACCCCCCGGAAAAGCAGGCGGGCCCCCGCTGAATGCGCGTCGAACTGGCAGAAGGTCACAACCTTCGCTGGCATCGGGCGCCTGGCGGTCGAGGTCGCTCGGCTGGTCCGGGACTGGATGAACGGTGAAGGCCCCTGGCCGTTCCTCTGATGAGGTAACGAGCCGAAGGGCCCTCCCGCGCAGGGCTCCTGTGGCGGCAGCTTGGCCGGCGACGCCGCAGGGGCCCTCTTCTCTGATGTTTTCCCAGGTCACATGCTCCGGGTTCAGCCGCGAGCTCCGTGAGTGCCTAGCGCACCTTGACCGTACACCGGTTTACCCACCGGCCGATAGCCGCCACGGGGTCGAGGTGCGAGCAGCAACCGGCCGGCCAACGGCGGTACCGGCCCGGTGATGGTGATCTGGCCTCGAGGCGGGGGGAGAAAGGGGGCGGCCGAAGGCGGCGCGACGCATTCCCCCAGGCGCCCGCCGCGCGCACCACGGTGGCGACGCCACCGGGGCTCCGGGATAGGCGGTCCTTACCCCGGAACGTCAGGACCGTGGCTGGTGACCGGTCCTTCCAGGAGGTCGTCCTCAACACGGTCACCATCAGCTGGGCCTGACCACCACGGCGGACCGGCCTCACTCCCGCGGCGGGGGCGGTACCCCGCCCGCTTCCGCGCTGCCCGCCTGCGTCTCACACGATGCGGGTTACGTGAGGGATTCCTCCGGTACGCGCTGGTCTGGGGGCGCGGCAAACTGTCCGGGTGCTCGTGACCTATCTCGCGCAAGGCGCCCAGCAAGCGGCAGCAGAAGACCCGTGGTGGAAGACGTTCCTGTCCCCCCTCGGCGGGGTGATCGTGGGTGGCCTGCTCACGCTGTTCGGGCAGACTTTGTCTGACCGCCGCACTCTCCGGCGGGACGAACTACGTGCCAAGGAAGAGGCGGCGCAGCGCCTGGCGCTGGAGCGGGTGGCGATCCAGCGAGAGTCCATCATGGAGATCCAGCACGCCCTCGAAGGCATCATGGTGGCGGTCATGATGCGCCCGGGGCAGAAGGCGACCGACGAACTCAGGGCAGCCACCACGAAAGTCACTTTGCCGCTGCAGGCCCACATCGCTCGCCTGGACGATCGGGAACTAGCCGCCAGTGTGCAGGAGTGGCTGAATGCGTCCCTTGGTCCCGAGGAAGCCCGCTCAGCACTCGATGTACTCCAGGACCGGCTGAGCCGCCGGCTACGGGCGCTCTACTCCGAGCAGTAGAAGCCCACCGAGGTTAGTCCGGAAAAGCAGCGCCGTCGTCGGGACCAAGCTGGCCCGGGCCCTGTCGGAGCAGTCGCGGGCCTGGTGGCGGCCGCACCCCCGGCGCCAGGCGGTGGCGGTGGCGATCGTGCACCGCGACCTGCACCGCGCCGTGGTCGAGCGCGGCCGGGTCCCGCCGCACCTCCGATCTTCGGCGGCGCACTGGCCGACCTACCGGCCCGTGAACATCACCCCACCCGAGCTGCGCGACCGCGAGGGCCTGGCCGCGTCCGTCGCCGCCGGGTGGGCCGAGCCGGCGACCGACCCGGCCGCGCTGCCTGACCTCGCCGAGCGCCGGGCCGACGCGCTCATCCCGCTCGAGGTGGACGCCGACGGGCGGCCGCTGAACCCGACCGGACGCACCGGACGATGCGGCCGCGACCTCGGCCGGTGGGGCGAGAACGCCGCCGCGGACGCGATCGTGGTCGCTGGCACCGGTGCCGCCCGGCGCGTGCTGCTGATGGACGGCGGTTCGCTGCCCGGCGCCCGGGACCTGCCCGTTGTCACCGCGGCGCTCTACTCAGCCACGCACGCCGGATGGTGTCATGGCCTGGCCCGCGCCCCCGCCAACCCCCGAGGAACCCCTCATGCGCGCTGCCCGCCCACTCCCGTCAGCACCGGCTGCGCTGACCGTCACCGCGGTGACCACTCTGCTCACTGCCGGTCTGACCGTCGGCCTGGTCACCGGCACCGCCCCGGCCGCCCGCGCCTCGGCCTGCTCGCAGTCCTACCTGCCGTTGCCCGACCCGAATTGCCAGCCGGGCGCCTACAACCCCGACGTCACCCAGTCCACCATCGGCTCCACGATCTGCACGTGCGGGTGGACGGCGACGGTGCGCCCGCCGACCTCCTACACCAATCCGCTGAAGGTCAAGCAGATCGGCGAGTACGGCTACTCCGACACCAGCACCTCCGACTACGAAGAAGACCACCTGGTGCCGCTCGAGCTCGGCGGCGCCCGAAGGCGACCACGAATCTGTGGCCCGAACCCCGCTACGGGACCCAGACCGCCACCAGCAAGGACGGCGTGGAGACCAAGCTGAAGAACGCCGTCTGCAAGGGCAGCATCACCCTGGCCTCCGCACGCAGCACCATCGCCCGCAACTGGACCACCGCCCTGGCCGTCACCGGCATCGGCTGACGAACGCGCCAGATCGGAGAAGGACTGGGGTGGCCGCGATCGCGGCGTGGCCGCCCGACACGTTGACCTGATCGCCCTCGCGGACAGGACATTCTCGATCAGGATTCCGCTCTTCGTGCCGTTGCCGAGCGAGAAGGCGAGGAGAGCCTGTAGGTGAGCTGGGTGTTCAGCGGTGTTAAGGCTCAGAAGGTCGAGGCGGTGCACATGGCCGAGGCGGTGCACACGGTCCGGCTCGCTGGCTGGCGCGAGTGTTTCACCCGCCAGCTGCGTCTAGCCGTCCACACCGGCCAGGTCCACCGCGACGAACACGGCGTCGCCGGCACCGCCCTGGTCCACCTGTTCCGGCTCCTGGACGCCCCCGCCGTCAAGAAGACCGCCGCCGACACCGGCGCCGACCTCACCATGGTCGTCTCCGACCGCCTCTACACCGACGCCACCGAAAGCGGCGGCCTCATCGACCCCGCCGCCTACACCCCCCACCGCATCACCAGCAAAGAGACCCGCACCCGCGCCTGGATCTGGACCCCACCCACCCGCTGACCGAGTCTCAGCCATCGTGGCGGCGCCGAGCTCTCCGAGAAGAGGCACCTTGTCAACGAAGGGCCAGACCCTTCCAACGGGGAGTCCGGGCCTTCAGCGGTCCCAGATGTGGACGGTTTCGCTGGCCTTGAGAGGTCTTCCGTCGGGGCCTTTAATGTGCGGGTTGATCCAGATGGGGCGGTGGACTTGCCGGCTGGGGTACCACTGCTGGCGCCAGTGGCCTTTGACCATCCACCGGCACGTGTATTGCCGCGCGGCCTGATCGTCGTCGGGGGCGCCTTGGGCGCGGGTGGCGGGGCGAAGCCGTAGTAGCCGTACGGGACCGGTGGACAGTCCGTCGCGCTGGTCGCGGCGGGTTGAGGCGCGGGAGCGGTGCAGGTCTTCTGCTTCGGCGATGTTGGGCTGGTTCATCAGCAGCCACGCGGCGCGCAGGGTTTGTGACCAGGGAGCGAAGGAGCTGCGGTCGCCGGCGTGGCTGTCGCCGGGTTTGTAGTGCGCTTTGGTTTGTGAGCCGTATCCGAGCGCGGCTTCGTTGTCCCAGGTGAGCGGGTCGCGGATCTGCCGGAGCCGGGTGCGTTCGGCGGGTTTGGCCGGGCGGCTGGCCTGGGCGGCGAGCATGCGTTCCAGCCCGGTGAAGTCGGTGGGGGTGTAGTAGGTGAACCAGATCCCGCCGCGGGGGAAGGCGGGCAGGTTGTAGGGGCCCCAGTTGACCGCGACGATCGGCACCCGGGCGTGGTAGCCGCCGTCGGTGTTGATGTAGGAGCCGATCGGCTCGGCGAACACGATGAATCCGGTCGGGGAGGGCACGTCTGGGGGTTCGAGATGGAAGTCGGGAAGTGATTCGCCGGCGGCGACGGCCAGCGTGGTCATGTCGGCGGTGACGAAGTACAGTTCGGCCGCGCGCAGCCGCTGGTGTTCTTGCTCGCACAGGATCTGCGCGGCCGCTTCGGGAGTGGGGGCGTCGGGGACGATGGAGCCGCGCCCCATGGCCAGTGCCCCGGCCGTCTGGCGGATCTCCCAGGGGCTGCGCATCTGACGGACCATCGCGGCGCGCAGCTGCGGCATCGCGGCGGGAGCAGGCGGATCCCAGGGGATCTGCTCGACCTGCTGCTCGGGGCCGGGATCGGGGTCGGGGGGCTGGGGCATCGATCCTCCCTTTGGGGGAGAGGGTTCACTGCTGGTCACCGGCGGACTCGACGGGGCGAGGGGCGGGATGCCGCTATCGCCGGGGGATGGTCATGCCCAGCATTGCCAGGAGTTCTTGTCGTAGAAGTTCTGGAAGCGGCTGATGGCCGGGGTGGTGTTGTAGAGGCGCTGGCAGGCGTCTTGGGTGTCACGCCGTCGTTGCTGCCGGTGCAGTACCAGCCGTAGGCGTCGCGGCCTTGGACGTAGGTGGCGGAGTGGTGGCCGGTGATCTGGCAGTAGCGGTTGAAGTTCAGGCTGCCCAGCCGGCCAGTGCGGGTGTGCCAGCACTCCCAGGAGTGGGGGTTGTTGAAGTCTGCGACGCGGTTGGTGAGCTGGTCGGTGCCGTAGGTCCAGGCGCAGACGGCTTGGGCGTCGTCGCCGGTGCCGTTGTCGCTGGTGCAGTGCCAGCCGTAGGCGTCGTTGCGGACGAGTTCGACGTGTCCTTGCCTGGTGGCGGTGCAGTAGCCGTCGAAGTCCGGAGCGCCCAGCAGCGCGGTGCCGGTCACGCCGGTGGCCTTTCTGTGGTTGCCGCTGTCGCCGCCGCTGGAGTGCCGGGGTGCGGAGCGGCTGGTGGGGGTGGTGGGCAGCTCGGGCGTGGGGGAGGACGTGGGCGGCTGCGGGGTAGAGGTGCCGGGCTGGGTGGGCAGGCTGACGCCTTGGGGGTGGGCGGCCGATGATGCGGGTTCGGGGGTTCCGGGTGCGAGTACCGCGGCTGCGGTCACTGCGGCCGCGGTGAGGATCACCACCGACGCCAGGTAGAGCGCCAGCCGCCGCCGGTTACGCCACCACCCCCTGCGGCTCTTTCGACCGGGCGGACCCAGCCTGACCTGGCCCGAAGGCGCAAGCCCGGCCGGTGGAGGCGCGGGTGAGAACACCGGCGGTGGCAGGGCCGGGCGCTGCGCTGATCTGGACGCAGGCGGCGACGTCGGCGGTTCAGCGGGGGCCGGCTGGGCCGTGCCCGGCGGCAGGTCGGGGAAACCTCCGGTCACGGTTGCGGCCGTCTCCCGGGCTGGCGCGGGAGCGGGAAGCGGCGGCCCCAGTGTGTCTGGTTCGTGCGGTTCCGCGCTGGCCTTGTGCTCGACCTCAGCGGTATGGCCGGGGCCCGCGTGTTGGAGAGCGTCGACGCCCGCTGGCAGCGGCGCGTCAGTGTCGACGCCCGCCGGTACCGGCGGGCCGGCGCTGTCAGGTGCGGAGTCGGCCGCACCGCTGGACTCGGTGTCGGTCACGGTGTCGGGTGGTGGCGCGGCCGTTAGCGAGGCGGCGGCGGGGCCTTGCTGGAGTTGCCGGCGGGTGTCGTGCCAGCGTTGCTGCCATTGCTGCGGGTCGCCGTCACAGGCGCGGACGTAGGCCAGGGCGACCGTCAGGGTGGGCAGCCGGGCGCCGGATGCGGCAGCCAACAGGGAGTTGGCCGAACAGTGGGGCTTGGCGGCCATGGCCCGGTAGGTGGGGGTCCCGGCCTGCTGGCGCAACTGCCGCAGATCATGAGCGAACCGCTCCACCGGACCGTGGGTGGGATCGAGGGATTTCTCCTGCCGGCCCATCGTCTGGCCCCGTCCTGTTTTGTCCATGCTGGTGAAGGCTTGATTGTGAACAAAAACCCGGCCGGTGTGAACGCCGACGACCGCATCCGGGCGGGCAGGAATCAGCGGTGGTGCTCGCCACCCAGCTCACCGCCCTGCTCACGTTCAGCGCACCCGGCATCCGGATGTACGAGGCCCGGTGCTTTTGTCCGCCGAATGATCAGCGGCAGCGCCGGGGTGATGGTCAACAACCGGCTGCCCTACACCGGGAAGTGCCCATCCGCTTGGCCGCCGACCGCGGGTCTCCGCGAGGCGCCGGCCCTGTGCCTGCCGAAAACTACGTTCGTGCAGGTGAGAGGCGCAGGGGGTGGGTTCGGACGCGGGGGGTTGGTCAGTGGCAAGGACAGGCCGCGGCGTGGTGGTTGCCGCGGGATGATGGGCGGTTGTGCTGTTGCGACTGGCCTACATGACCGTGACCAACGCGTTCGCGGTGCTGCGTCTGCTTCCGATGACCGGTCGGGACAAGGACACCGAGATCTTGGTGTTGCGGCACCAGATCGGCGTGCTGGAGCGCCGGCTTGCCGGAAAGCGGGTGCGATTGACCACGGCGGACCGGGCGTTTGTGGCTGCGCTGCTGCACCGGTTGCCTTCCGGGGTGCTGCGGCGGATGCGGCTGCTGGTGCGGCCGGACACAGTACTGCGCTGGCACCGGGACCTGATCGCGGGCCGGCATGCCGCCCGATCCAAACCCAAGCGGCCGGGCCGACCGCCCACCGCCCACCGCCCATCGTCCACTCCATCCGGCTGCTGGTGCTGCGTCTGGTGCGGGAGAACCCGGGCTGGGGCTACCGGCGGGTGCACGGCGAACTTATGACGCTCGGCGTCAAGGTCGTGGCCTCCACCGTCTGGGAGATCCTCAACGACGCCGGTATCGACCCGGCACCCGAGCGTTCCGCCACCACCTGGGCCGGCCTTCTGCGCTCGCAGGCCGAGGCGCTGCTGGCGTGTGACTTCCTGGAGACCGTGACCCTCACCGGGCGCGGATTTACGTGCTGGCGGTCATCGAGCATCACACCCGCCGGATCCGGGTTCTGGGCGCCATCGCCCACCCCACCGCAGCTTGGGTGACCCAGGCGGCGCGGAACCTGGTCATGGATCTGGAGGACGCCGGCTGCCGGGCACGGTTCCTGATCCGTGACCGGGACGGCAAGTTCCCTGGCCTGTTCGACGCCGTTCTGGCCGATGCCGGTATCCAGACGGTGCTGACCGGGGGGATGCCGAGGATGAACGCAGTGATGGAGGGGTGGGTGCGGACCTGCCGCCGTGAACTCCTGGACCGCACGTTGATCTGGAACCAGCGGTGCCTGCTCCAGCCCTCCGCGAGTTCGAGACCTTCTCCAGCCAACATCGCCCGCATCAGGGCATCGCCAACGTCCGCCCGTTGAAGCCGCTGCCTGCGCCGATCAGCGAAGCAGACCGGATCGCCCACCTGGACATCCGAAGAAGGCAACGTCTGGGCGGAATCCTCAACGAGTACGAACATGCCGCTTGACCTGCGCGGACGAGGTTTTCGGCAGGGACAGATGCGGTCGGCGACGCGCTGGAGGCGACGCGCTGCTCGCGGATGGTGTCCAGGACCTTCTGCCGGAGCGGCCGGTCGCCCATCCCGTAGGGCTTCTAGTAGTCGTCAGGCCAGTAGCCGATCACCCAGTCGCTGGTGTCCAGGCCGGCGTCGGGCGTGACGTCGCGCAGCATCAGCCCGTGCCCCTCAGTGTCGCGGATAAGCCCCCCGTCACCGGGACGATTCGCGAAGCGGAACACCGTTGCTTATCAGCATCTGGCCAGCGAACTGGCCTGCATCCAGCCGTATCCCGGCGAGTCCGCGGGGGTCCGGATGGCGCGCCAATGCGGAGGATTGTTGGAGGGACGAAATAGCACAACAACATCCCCGGAGTACTTGTACTCGATCGTCCGGGCACTGGTGTTGGGATCGGTGTACACAGCGGACGGTTCCTTGACTACCTGTGCACACAACGCGATGGAGACATCATGCCCATGCCTGGCGGTTCCGCCCACGTCCTTCGTTGGGCGACCCGACACTGTCCACATGGCAACCAAAGGTCCAGAAAGTACGATAAGGACGATAAGGACGATAAGGACGAGGATGCCGTATTTCCTGGCGTAGTTGCGAGCCCGTCCCGGTGGTGTTGATCGCTCGAACGTGATGCAGGCCGACTCGGCGGGATCTAGGACTTGGGTTCGTTCGACGGCTGCAGCCCGGTGGCGACGGGCGGCTTTCCGCTTGCGGGCGGCTTCGTCCGCTGCCGCCCAAAGTGACCGCCATTCGAGGTCTTGCTCAGCACCAAGCGCGTGGAGCAAGGCTTCGAACTTCGACCAGGGCGGGACAGGACGTGAGTTTAGCCAGCCGCGGATCGTGGACTCCGGCAGGTGATGGCCCAGCGACTTAGCAGAACTGCTGATTTCAGCTGCTGAAGGGTGTGCGTCAGCAGTCAGCGCTTGCTCGACCTGGCTCCACAATCTGGCTATCGGATCAGGCGACGCTTGGGTCGGTGTCACTGACCGTGGCGTCCGGGCAAGAGATGCTGGCACCGTGGCTGCCTCTGCCGTGGCTGTCGTTCCGACCACCTTCGACGGGCCGATGTCCTCCGCGGAGGGACTGGGCCGGGGAGCCGCCGTCGGAGATCTTGTCACCTCAGACACCGACTCCCCGGCTGCTTCCGATGGCTTCTCATCCTGCTGTGGACTGGAAGCAGATTCCTCATCTGAGGAATCGAGGGCGGCAACGGCGGCGATAGTGGCCTTCCAGCGCTCATGCCACTCTTCCTCTGAGCTTCCCCCCGTTTCACGGCCACGTGACCTGAGTTGGCCGTGGGCCAACGGGGAAGGACGTGTCTCGTGCCGCC
>NZ_BAAAMR010000123.1:0-26618 GCF_039529375.1 Actinomadura napierensis | reverse complement strand
GGTCAGGGCGCCGGCGCCGTCCGGGCCCTCGCCGGGGGGGGCCGGGGCCCCCCCCGCCGACAGCACCCGCCGCCGCGTCAGCGGCATACCGGATGCGGCCGGGCGGCGGTCCCCGCGCCGCTCACCTGGCAAGATCACCTCGCGAGCGTAACCCGCCTGACCTGCGCCCCCGCGGATCCGCGCGGCGCTCGGCGAGCCGGGCCGGGACGCACGCCGCCCCAGCCCGGCGGCCCGCGGCTCAGCGGGCGTAGACCTCCAGCTTCCACGTCCCGGCCGGCTTCACGCCCTTCATCAGCTTCGCCAGCGCGGCGTCACCGGTGCCGGGCACCCTGGCCACCTCGGCCGGCAGCACGGCGATGTCGATGGCGTCCGTCCCGTCCCCGGCCTCGGCGTCCCAGACGACGCCCGTCGACTCGGCGGCCTCGCATTCGACGACCTTCGCGCGGCCGGCGATCCGGACCACCGCGTGCGCCGCGCCGTCCACGCACGTCACCCGCAGCCGCAGCGCCTTGCCGCGTTCCTTGAGCGGCACCCTGCGGCCGCGGCCGTCAGCGGTGCCCGTCGCCCGGCCCAACACCTTCAGCCCGGTAAGGGGCGGCTGCGGGGCCCGGGAGCCGAAGGAGGAGTCCCTCATCATCTTGCAGGTCTCGGACGCGCAGGGCCCGCTGTAGACCCGCAGGCTCCACGCGCCCGGTACCGGCGCGCGCGCGGCGAGGAACCGGTTGAAGGCGCCGGGCAACGAGCCGTCGGGCAGCTTGCTCGCCACCGCCACCGGCAAGACGGCCGTCTCGATGGTGATGGGGACCCCGGGCGTGGTGAGCATGTAGCTCGACCCGCCGCAGCCGGTGCTCGCCATCCCGTGCGTCACGTCGTACCACGTGGCGTCGCGCTCGCAGCGGGCCGTGTACATGGTGAAGGGGCCGGTCGGGATGAGGGTGACGCGCCCGATCCGCCCGAACTCGGCGAACCGCACCTCCTTCACCGGCTTCAAGCCCTCCATCGAGCGGCTCTTCGGGAAGGCGGCGTTGGTGACGCCCGACATCGCCGGCGCCAGCACCTCCCGGTTTTGCGCCTCGGGGCCGTCCTTCTGCTGGACGATCCCGAAGGACGTCCCGGCCACCAGCACCATGCCGAGGGCCGCGGCGGCGACGCGCAGGCGGTTGCCGCGGCGGACGCGGCGGCGGACGCCGTCCAGCAGGTCCGGCGAGGGGACGCCGCGGGCGCTCTCGGCCTCCATGACCTCGGTCAGGTCCTTCAGGTCGTGGGCCATGCTCACTCCCCTCCCCGCGGTGCGGCGGCGAGGACGCCGGGATCGATCCGGAGCTTGGCGAGGGCCTTGCTGGTCTGGCTCTTCACGGTCCCGACCGAGCAGCCGAGGATCGCGGCGACCTGCGGCTCGGACAGGTCCTCGAAGAAGCGCAGCACCACCGTGGCGCGCTGGCGCTGCGGGAGCCGGCCGAGCGCGTCCCACAGCACGGCCTTGTCCTCGGCGGCGCCGATGCCGTCGGCCGGGTCGGGACCGTCCGGCGGCCGCTCGGTGGGCCGCTCGCCGCGCCAGCGCCGCTTCGCCCACGAGGCGTGCGTGTTGACGAGGATCCGGTACACGTAGGGGTCGGGGTTGTCCCCGACCCTCCGCCACACCCGCCACGCCTTCACCAGCGCCGTCTGCAGCAGGTCCTCCGCCTGGCCCCAGTCACGGCACAGCAGGTAGGCGGTCCTGAGCAGGCGCGGCGAGCGCTCCGTCACGTACGCCGCGTAGTCCGGCCGCTCGCGCATCCGACCTCCCAGTAGACCTTCCGACGACATCTACCGGTCGGCCGGCCGCAATGGTTGCCCGCGCGGCGCGGTTATTTTCCGCTCTTGGCCCTTGCCTTGCCCTTCCCGCTCTTCTTCTTCGGCGCGGGGCTCTCCGCGGCGGCCTTCTTGCCTTTCTTCGCAGCCTTCGCCGGAGCCTTCGCAGGCGCCTTCTCGGCGGCGGCCTTCTTGCCCTTCTTGGGCTTCTTCGGACGGGCGGGGGCGTCCTCGACGACCTGCGCCGCCTCGGCGGGCGCGGCCTCGGCCGGGGACTCGGCCCCGTCGGAATCGGTGGTCCGGGCGACGCGGTTGCGGAAGGTCTGGCCGAACCGGAACGTCGGGACGAGCGCGGCGGGCACCTCGACGGCCGCCCCGGTGCGCGGGTTGCGGGCGCTGCGCGCCGGGCGGGAGGACCGGTCGAACGCGCCGAACCCGGTGACGACGACGCGTTCCCCGGCCGACACCGCCTCCATGACCGCCTCGAACACGGCGTCGACGTGCCGGCGCGCGACCGCCTCGTCGCCGTCCGCCCGTTCCGCCACGGCCTTGACCAACTCGCTGCGATTCATGCGCCCTGCCTCCATTGCGGCTTTTCGTGCGCTCAGGCTAGCCCAGCGTGACCGCCGAAATCCCTGGATACGGCCGGATTTCCAGGTCGGCCGGGCGACGGGACGCCGCTCGGGGTCACGGTTGGTAGCGGTAGCCCATGCCGGGTTCGGTGAGCAGGTGGCGGGGACGGGTCGGGTCCGGTTCCAGCTTGCGGCGCAGCTGGGCCATGTACTGCCGCAGGTAGTGCGTCTCGCGGGTGTAGGACGGGCCCCACACCTCGGTGAGCAGCTGTCCCTGGCTGATGAGCTTGCCCGGGTTGCGCAGCAGGATCTCCAACAGGTGCCATTCGGTGGGGGTGAGCCGGACGGGCGTGCCGTCCCGCGCGGTGATGGTCTTGGCGGCGAGGTCGACGGTGTGCGCGCCGACGGCGGCGGTCGGCGCCTCCTCGCCGGGCGCGGCGCGGCGGCCGACGGCGCGGATCCGGGCGATCAGCTCCTCGATGGTGAACGGCTTGGTGACGTAGTCGTCGGCGCCCGCCTCCAGGGCCTCGACCTTGTCCTGGCTGCCGGCCCGGCCGGACAGCACGATGATCGGGGTGCGGGTCCAGCCGCGCAGCCCGTGGATCACCTCCAGGCCCTCGATGTCGGGGAGACCGAGGTCCAGCACGATCAGGTCGGGACGCCAGTCGCCGGCGCGGCGCAGCGCGGTGGTGCCGTCCGCGGCGGTCTCCACCTCGTAGTGGCGGGCGCGCAGGTTGATGCGCAGCGCCCGCAGGATCTGCGGTTCGTCGTCGACCACCAGCACGCGCGTCATGACGCTCCATTCTCCCGGACGGGCAGGTCGACGATCATCGTCAGGCCGCCGCCGGGGGTGTCCTCGGGGATCAGCTCCCCGCCCATCGCCTCGGTGAGGCCGCGCGCCAGGGCGAGGCCGAGGCCGACGCCGGTGTGGTTGTCGCGGTCGTCCAGCCGCTGGAACGGCTGGAAGACGCGGTCCCGGTCGGCGGCCGGGATGCCGGGGCCGCGGTCGGCGATCCGCAGCTCGACCCGGTCGCGCAGCGCCCCCGCCGTGATCAGGACGGGCGGGCCCGGCGGGTTGTAGCGCAGCGCGTTGGAGATCAGGTTGACCAGCACGCGCTCCAGCAGCGCCGGGTCCGCCTCGATCTCGGGGAGGTCGCCGGGGATCGCGACGCTGACGTGCCGGGCGGCGGCGCCGATCTCGTCCAGGGCGCGCGGGACGACCTCGTCCAGCGCGAGCGGGCGGGCGGCCATGCCGAGCACGCCCGCCTGCAGCCGGCTCATGTCGAGGAGGTTGGCGACGAGCCGGTCGAGCCGGTCGAGGGACTCCCCGGCGGTGTCGGCGAGCTCGGCGCGCTCCTCGGCGGTCCAGTCGATCTCGGTGTTGCGCAGGCTCTCGACGGCGGCCTTGGCGGACGACAGCGGGGTGCGCAGGTCGTGGCTGACGGCGCTGAGCAGCGCGGTTCGCATCCGGTCGACGGCCTCCAGCGGGCGGGCCCGCTCGGCCTCGGCCTCCAGCCGGCGGCGCCGCAGCGCGGCGGCGGCCTGCGCGGCGAACGCCTCCAGGACGCGCCGGTCCCCGGCGGGCAGCGGGCGGCCGCGCAGGGCGAGGGCGAGGTCGTCGCCGACGGGGATCTCGGTGTCGCCCTCTTCCGGGGCGGTGCAGGGCCGCCCGCCGGCGGTGGTGACGACCTGCCAGCGCGGCGGGTCCCCCGTGCGCTCCAGCAGCGTCACCGAGTCGAGGCCGAACGTCTCGCGGAGCCGGCCGAGCAGCGCGTCGAGCTCGCGCTCGCCCCGCAGCACGTTCCCGGCGAGGGTGGACAGCACCTCGGCGTCCGCGCCGAACCGGGCGGCCTCCCGCGAGCGCCGCGCGGCGAGGTCCACCACCCCGCTGACCCCGGCCGCGACCAGCAGGAACACCGCGAGGGCGATCAGGTTCTCGTGCTGGGCGATGGTGAGGGTGTGCAGCGGCGGCGCGAAGAAGAAGTTGAGCAGCAGCGAGCCCGCGACCGCGGCCAGCAGCGCCGGCCACAGCCCGCCGGCGAGCGCGACCGCGACGACCGCCGCGAGGAAGAACATGATCTGGGTGGGCAGCGAGAACGACCCGCGCAGCGCGGTCAGCGCGACGGTGAGCAGCGGCAGGCCGACGACGGCGAGCGCGTACCCGGTGAGGCGCCGCCGCAGCGGCAGGTTCGGCCCGCCGTCGTTGGGCCGGCGCAGGCTCCGGTGCGCGTGCTCGTGGGTGACCATGTGCACGTCGATCGGCCCGGACAGCGCGGTCGTGGTGACGCCGACGCCCGGGAGCAGCGCCCGCGACACCCGGCTGCGCCGCGACACCCCCATGACCAACTGCGTCGCGTTCACCGCGCGGGCGAACTCCAGCAAAGCGCGCGGCACGTCGTCGCCGACGACCTGGTGGTAGGTGCCGCCGAGGTCCTCGACGAGGTTGCGCTGACGGGCGAGCAGCGCCGGTCCCGCGCCGGCCAGCCCGTCGCCGCGGGTGACGTGCACGGCCAGCAGGTCGGTGCCCTTGGTGCGGTCGGCGATGCGGGCGGCACGGCGGATCAGCGTGTCGCCCTCGGGGCCGCCGGTGAGCGCGACCACGACGCGCTCGCGGGCCTCCCACGTCCGGGCGATGCCGTGGTCGGCGCGGTACCGGTCGAGCTGCTCGTCGACCTTCCCGGCCAGCCACAGCAGCGCCAGCTCCCGCAGAGCGGTGAGGTTGCCGACGCGGAAGTAGTTCGACAGCGCCGCGTCGACCTTCTCCGGCGCGTACACGTTGCCGTGCGCCATCCGGCGGCGCAGCGCCTCCGGCGCCATGTCGACCAGCTCCACCTGGTCGGCGCGGCGGACCACCTCGTCCGGCAGCGTCTCGCGCTGCGCGACCCCGGTGATCTCCTCCACGACGTCGTTGACCGACTCCAGGTGCTGGACGTTCACCGTGGAGATCACGTCGATGCCGGCGTCGAGGATCCGCTCGACGTCCTGCCAGCGCTTGCCGTCGCGGCCGCCCGGGACATTGGTGTGCGCCAGCTCGTCGATCAGCGCGACCGCCGGGGCCCGGTCGATCACGGCCTGCGCGTCCAGCTCGGTGAAGGTCGCGCCGCGGTGGGGCACGGTTCGGCGCGGGACGATCTCCAGCCCGTCCAGCAGCGCGGCGGTGCGCGGCCGGCCGTGCGTCTCGACGTAGCCGACGACGACGTCGGTGCCGCGCTCCAGTCGCCGCCGCCCCTCGCACAGCATGGCGTAGGTCTTGCCCACGCCGGGAGCGGCCCCGAGGTAGACGCGGAGCCGCCCCCTGGCCATGATCCCGTCCCCCTTCTCAGCCCCGGACCGGGGCCGTCTCGTCGAGTGCGATGTTGAGCTTCAGGACGTTCACCGCCGGGTCGCCCATGAACCCGGCGGCGCGCCCGGTGGTGTTCGCGTCGATCAGCCGGGCGACCTCGGCGGCGGGCAGCCCGCGCACCCGGGCGACCCGCGGCGCCTGCAGCCGCGCGTAGGCAGGCGAGATGCCGGAGTCCAGGCCGCTGCCACTGGCGGTGACGGCGTCGGACGGGACGACCGGCCGCGCCGGGGCGTTCCCCCGCACGGGCACGATCACGCTCTCGCGGTAATCCTGTCCAGCGGCGGCGCATTGCACCCTGACACCACGGTATTCGGACCGGAACGGCGTCGCCGGGCAGGGCTCGTTGACGCTGATCACGCGGGTCGGGTGGGCGACGGTCCCGGCGGCGTCGCGGGGGCCGAACACCGATAGCACGGCGCCCGCCCCGCCCGGCGTGCAGTAGGGACGGCGGCCGTCCACGCCCTCCAGCTCACCGACCGCCTTGCTGCGCGCGCACACCTGGGACAGCAGGCTCGGGCCGCCCTTGGTGTCGACGATGTTCTCGGGGCCGAGGTTGCTCGCACCGGACGAGGTCGGGTCGTAGCCGTCGCCGGCGGCCGACGGGCGGCTCTGGAAGTACTGCTTCAGCGGCCGTCCCTGCGCGTCGGTGAACGACTGCCCGATCAGCGCGCTGCCGACCCGGCGGCCGTCCGCGCTCACGTAGGAGCCGTCGGCCTTGGCCTTCAGCCCGGGCAGCTGCGCGATCGCGGTGACGGCCAGCGGATACAGGACGCCGCAGACGGCGGTGAGGACGAGGAGTGCCCGCAGCGCGGCGGCGTGCCGGCGCAGCAGGTTCTGGAACATGCCCATCAGGAGATCCCCGGAACGAGTTGGACGAGCAGGTCGACGGCCTTGATCCCGGCGAACGGGGCCATGACGCCGCCGAGCCCGTAGACGAGCAGGTTGCGGTTGAGGAGCTTGGACGCCGAGCCCGGCCGGTACCGGACGCCGCGCAGCGCCAGCGGGATCAGCGCGACGATCACCAGCGCGTTGAACACGACGGCGGACAGGACCGCCGACTGCGGGCTGTGCAGCCGCATGACGTTGAGGGCGTCCAGGCCCGGGTAGAGGCCGGCGAACAGCGCCGGGATGATCGCGAAGTACTTGGCGATGTCGTTGGAGATCGAGAAGGTCGTCAGCGCGCCGCGGGTGATGAGCAGCTGCTTGCCGATCTCCACGATCTCGATGAGCTTGGTGGGGTCGGAGTCCAGGTCGACCATGTTCCCGGCCTCCTTGGCGGCCGAGGTGCCGGTGTTCATCGCGACGCCGACGTCGGCCTGGGCGAGCGCGGGCGCGTCGTTGGTGCCGTCGCCGGTCATCGCGACCATCCGGCCGCCGGCCTGCTCGCTCTTGATCAGGGCCATCTTGTCCTCCGGCTTGGCCTCGGCGAGGAAGTCGTCCACGCCGGCCTCGTCGGCGATGGCCTTGGCGGTCAGCGGGTTGTCGCCGGTGACCATGACCGTCCGGATGCCCATGGCGCGCATGCGCGCGAACCGCTCCCGCATGCCCTGCTTCACGACGTCCTTGAGGTGGACGACGCCGAGCACCCGCGCCTTGCCGCCGTCCTCGGCCTCGCCGACGACCAGCGGCGTGCCGCCGGACGCGGAGATGCCGTCGACCACTCCCCCGAGTTCGGCCGGGACGGTGCCGCCCTGCTCGCGGATCCACGCCGACACCGCGCTCGCGGCGCCCTTGCGGAGCCGCCGGCCGTCGACGTCGACGCCGGACATCCGGGTCTGCGCGGCGAACGGGATCCACTCGGCGTGCGCCAGCTCCCCCGGGTGGCGCTCGCGCAGCCCGTACGCGGTCTTGGCGTGCACGACGACCGAGCGGCCCTCCGGCGTCTCGTCCGCCAGGCTCGACAGCTGCGCCGCGTCGGCCAGCTCGGCGGCGGTCACGCCGCCGACCGGGATGAACTCCGACGCCTGCCGGTCGCCGAGGGTGATCGTGCCGGTCTTGTCCAGCAGCAGCGTGTTGACGTCGCCGGCGGCCTCGACGGCGCGTCCGGACATGGCGAGGACGTTGCGCCGCACCAGCCGGTCCATGCCCGCGATCCCGATCGCCGACAGCAGCGCGCCGATCGTGGTGGGGATCAGGCAGACCAGCAGCGACACCAGGACGATCCCGGTGACGCCGTGCGGGCCGAGGGCGGCGCCGGCGGACGCGCCGGGGTGCTGCGCCCACGCGTAGATCGCGAACGGCTGGAGCGTGGCGGTGGCGATGAGGAACGCGAGGGTCAGCGCGGCGAGCAGGATGTTCAGCGCGATCTCGTTCGGCGTCTTGCGTCGCGCCGCGCCCTCGACCAGCGCGATCATCCGGTCCACGAACGACTCGCCGGGCTTCTGGGTGATCTTCACGACGATCCGGTCGGACAGCACCCGGGTGCCACCGGTGACGGCGCTGCGGTCGCCGCCGGACTCGCGGATGACCGGCGCGGACTCGCCGGTGATCGCCGACTCGTCCACGCTGGCGATGCCCTCGACGACGTCGCCGTCACCCGGCACGGTCTGCCCGGCCTCCACCACGACGATGTCGCCCTGCCGCAGGTCGGTGGCCGGCACCTCCTCCTCGGAGCCCTCTTCGGTGCCGGGCTTCCAGCCGGTGAGGCGGCGGGCGGCGGTGTCCTGCCGGGTGCGGCGCAGCGAGTCGGCCTGCGCCTTGCCGCGGCCCTCGGCGACCGCCTCGGCCATGTTCGCGAACAGCACGGTCAGCCACAGCCACACCGCGGTCGCGACGGCGAACGCCGACGGGTCGCGGACCGCGAGGACGGTCGTCCAGAGCGCGCCGATCTCCACGATCAGCATCACGGGGTTGCGCCACATCGCCCGCGGGTCGAGCTTGCGGAACGCGTCCGGGAGCGCGGCCCGGACGGCGGGCGGGACCCTGCCGGAACGTACAGAGGCGGACATCAGCGGATCCCTTCTGCCAGCGGGCCGAGGGCCAGCGCCGGGAAGAACGTGAGCGCGACGAGGACGAGCGTCACGCCGGCGACCATGCCGACGAACTGGGGGCGGTGCGTCGGCAGCGTCCCGGCGGAGACCGGGACGGGCGTCTGGCGGGCCAGCGACCCGGCGAGCGCCAGCACCAGGACGATCGGCAGGAAGCGGCCGAGCAGCATCGCCAGCCCGAGCGCGACGTCGTAGAACGGGGTGTTCACGGTGAGGCCCGCGAAGGCGGAGCCGTTGTTGTTGGACGCGGAGGTGAAGGCGTACAGCACCTCGGAGAAGCCGTGCGGGCCGCCGTTCAGCATGGACGCGCGCGGCCCGGGGAACGCCATCGCGATCGCCGTCCCGACCAGCACGAGCGCGGGGGTGACCAGGAAGTACAGCGACGCCAGCTTCATCTCCCGGGCGCCGATCTTCTTGCCGAGGTACTCCGGCGTCCGGCCGACCATCAGCCCCGCCACGAACACCGTGATGATCGCCAGGATCAGCATCCCGTACAGGCCGGAGCCCACCCCGCCCGGCGCGACCTCGCCGAGCATCATGTTCAGCATCGCCATGCCGCCGCCGAGGCTGGTGTAGGAGTCGTGGAAGGAGTCGACGGCCCCGGTCGAGGTGAGCGTGGTGGCGGTGGCGAACATCGCCGAGTCGACGATCCCGAACCGCGTTTCGGTACCCTCGGACGCCGCTCCGACGGCCTGCGGGACGGTGCCGTGGTGGGCGACCTGCGCGGCCGTGGTGGCGCAGATGCTCAGCACCGCGAGCACGCCCATCACCGCCACGATCGCGTAGCCCTGCCGCTTCTGCCCGACCATCCGGCCGAACGTGCGGGGCAGCGCCGAGGCGATGACCACCAGCAGGAAGATCTCGATCCAGTTCGTCCAGGCGGTGGGGTTCTCGAACGGGTGCGCGGAGTTGGCGTTGTAGAACCCGCCGCCGTTGGTGCCGAGTTCCTTGATCGCTTCCTGGGAGGCGACGGGCCCGCCGGTGATGGTCTGGGGATGTCCGGCGAGCGTGCCGACCGTGTGCGGATCGGCGAAGTTCTGGACGACGCCGCCCGCGACCAGCACCACCGCGGCGACGACCGCGATCGGCAGCAGGATGCGAAGGACGCCGCGGGTCAGGTCCACCCAGAAGTTGCCGAGGTTCCCGGTCCGGCGCCGCGCGAGGCCGCGGACGAACGCCATCGCGACGGCCATGCCGACGGCCGCCGACACGAAGTTCTGCACGGCCAGGCCGGACATCTGCACCAGGTGGCCCATCGTGGACTCGCCCGAGTACGACTGCCAGTTGGTGTTCGTCACGAAGCTGACGGCGGTGTTCCAGGCGACGTGGTCCGGGACGTTCTTCATGCCGAGGCTCAGCAGCAGGTGGCTCTGCAGCCGCTGCAGCCCGTACAGCACGAGCACCGAGACCAGGGAGAACGCCAGCACGCTGCGCGCGTAGGCGCCCCACGCCTGCTCGGCGCCGGGGTCCACGCCCATCGTCCGGTAGAGGGCGCGCTCCACCCGCCAATGCTTCGTGGACGAGTAGACGCGGTGCATGTGGTCGCCCAGCGGCACGTGGACGGCGGCCAGCGCGAGCAGCAGGGAGCCGATGAAGACGGCCCCCGCGGTCGTGGCGCCCATCAGAACCGCTCCGGGAACAGCAGTGCCGCGATCAGGAAGACCACGAGGAGCACGGCCAGCACCAGGCCGACGGCGTTGTCGACGGTCACAGCCGCCCCACCGCCTTCGCGACCAGGCCGAGCAGCGCGAAGACCGCGACGGTCAGCGCCACGAGCAGCAGATCAGTCATGAGCCTCAGAAAACACCTGCAACCAGGGCAAATACGGCTTCTTGACGCGTTCCCTACGCCCCCGCGCCCGATCTTCACGCGTTCGCTACGCGCCCCGCCCCGGGCGCCCCGCCTCGGGGACGCCCGGCGCGCCCCCGGAGGCGGCGCGCCCGGCTCCGGCCAGTCGTGTCCGCCCCGGCGCGGGCCGGAGTAGGCTCGCGTCACCGAGCCGGTGACGAGGCGTGAGGGAACCGTCCAGTGAGCGTGATCAACGTCGGGCAGTCCGTCGTCCTCGGCATCGTCGAGGGCCTGACCGAGTTCCTGCCGGTCTCCTCGACCGGGCACCTGAAGATCGTCGAGGGGCTGATGGACGTCCCGGTGGACGACAAGGGCGTCGTCGGGTTCACCGCCGTCATCCAGGTCGGCGCCATCGCCGCCGTCCTGGTCTACTTCTTCGCCGACATCGTCCGGATCGTCGGGGCCTGGTTCAGGGGCCTGGCGAACAAGGAGGAGCGGTACCACCACGACTACAAGTTCGCGTGGTGGGTCATCTTCGCCACCGTCCCCGTCGTCATCGTCGGGGTCGCCGCCAAGCCGCTCATCGAGGGGCCGCTCGCGTCGCTGTGGGTGGTGGCCGGCTCGCTGATCGCCGGCAGCGTCGTGATGTGGCTCGCCGACCGGTTCGGCCGCAACAAGCGCGGCGAGGACGACACCGGCTTCCGGGACGCGATGCTCGTCGGCTCCTCGCAGATCCTCGCGCTGCTGTTCCCCGGCTTCTCCCGGTCCGGCGCGACGATCTCGACGGGGCTGCTGCTGAACCTCGACCGCCTCGCCGCCACCCGCCTCTCGTTCTTCATGGGCATCCCCGCGCTGACCGGCGCCGGCCTGTACGAGCTGCCCGGCGCCCTCGGGTCCGGCGAGGGCGCGCTGCCGCTCGCGATCGGCACCGCCGTGTCGTTCGTGGTCGCCTACGCCTCGATCGCCTGGCTGCTGCGGTTCGTCGCGCGGCACACCTTCACCGCGTTCGTGGTGTACCGGGTCGTGATCGGCCTGCTGCTGTTCGGACTGCTCGGGGCCGGGACGCTGAACGGCTGACCGGGAGTACGCCGGTCCCCGGAGGAACGCCGGCCGGGACCCGGCACGCCCGGCCGGGGGGTACCCGTGATCTTCGACACGGCCGTGCGGCAGACTGGCGACCGTCCGCACGGCCGGCCGCGGACCGCGCGTCCGACCGTGTCCCCATCCGCATACGGAGCGTTGCGCTGACATGACAGACCAGATGCAGGCCGGGACCGTCACGATCACCGGCCACGGCAAGGCCGAGCTCGAGGCGTACCTGGCCCGCCCGCTCGGCGACCGGCCGCGCGGCGGCGTGGTCGTGATCCACCACCTGCCCGGCTACGACGAGGGCACCAAGCAGATCACCCGCACCTTCGCCGCGCGCGGGTACGCCGCGATCTGCCCGAACCTGTACTCGCGGGAGGGCAGGGGCGTCAGCCCCGACGACCAGGCCGCCGCCGCCCGCGCCAAGGGCGGCGTCCCGGACGAGCAGCTCGTCGGGGACGTCGCCGGCGCCGCCGCGCACCTCAACTCGCTGGAGGGCGCCAACGGCAAGGCCGGCGTGATCGGGTACTGCTCGGGCGGCCGGCAGGCGTTCCTCGCCGCGGTGTCGCTGGACCTCGACGCGGCCGTCGACTGCTACGGCGCCTTCGTCGTGAAGGACCCGCCCGCGGACTTCCCGCTGCAGGCCAAGTCGCTGATCTCCAGGGCCGGCGACCTGTCCTGCCCGCTGCTCGGGCTGTTCGGCGAGGACGACAAGTTCCCCGCGCCCGACGAGGTCGCCGAGCTGGACGCGGAGCTGACCAGGCTCGGCAAGGAGCACGAGTTCCACAGCTACCCGGGCGCCGGGCACGCGTTCTTCTCCGTGGAGCGGACCGCCTACCGGCCCGAGGCCGCCGTCGACGGCTGGAAGCGGATCCTCGACTTCTACGGCCGGCACCTCGCGTCCTGAAGGAGGACCCCCGCATGTGCACCTACCAGACCCACAAGGTCGAGCTGGCCGGGGCCGCCAAGGGCGCGTCCGGCTGGTTCACGCTCACGAACGGGGCGGTCTACGTCGACCACCCGTTCCATTCGACCAACGAGCACACGCTGAACATCGACTTCACGAACCCGTCCGACGGGCCGTCCGCGCGGGTCGCGGTCGAGCTGACGGAGGAGGCGGCGCTCGCGCTCGTCGAGGCCATCCAGAAGGCCCTCGCGTCGGCGCCGCCCGGCATGGCCGCCGCCGCCGGGCCGCGCAGCGCCTGAGCGCACGCCGCCGGGCCCCGGCGGCGTTCCGCTCGGTTCATTTCATAGTAAATCGGTCGGAATAGTTGCATAGAGGGTGCCCGCCGTGTTCTCCTACCGGCATGCGCCTCCGGCCCCGCCTCGTCCGCCGCCGCCACGTGGACCTGCTCCGCGTGACGGCCGCGCGCTGTCCGGCCTGACGATCCCGCCCGCGGCCTCCGCCGAGGACCCGCCCGCGGAACTCCGCCCGCCCGTCCCGTCCCCCGAGGCCGCGCGCCTTCACCGAGGCGCGCACGCCGCCCCTGCACGAGGAACACGTCCCTCCATGCACAGATTCAGCAGACCCCTGCCCACGAAACCCCTGCTCAGCAAGCCCCTGCTCGGCAAGCCGTTGCTCAGCACGGTCGCGGCCGCCGTCGCGCTCGCACCGGCCGCCGCCGGCTGCGGGGCCTCCGCGCGGGGCGCCACGAGCACCATCAAGATCGGCTACTTCCAGGGCGCCGTCGCCGGGCCCGAGTCGGTCGTGGTGGCGAACAAGGACCTGGCCGGCAAGGTGCCCGGAACGATCCAGCTCCGGCCGATCGACAGCGGCGTCGCCGGCATGGCCCAACTGCGCGCGGGCGCGTTCCCGTTCGTCGCCGGGGTCGGCAATCCGCCGTTCACCGGCGCCTTCACCAACGGCACCGATGTGAAGGCCGTGTACGTCGAGGGCATCGACGCCTCCGGCCTGGCCGTCAACGACAAGATCAAGGGACCGGGCGACCTGCGGAAGGTCGGCGTGCTGGTCGGGTCCACGCTGGACTTCCAGCTGCGCGGCTGGCTGAAGTCGCGGGGCCTGGCCGGCAAGGTGCAGGTCGCCGGCTTCGCCAGCGAGGCCGCCGAGGCCGCCGCCTGGAAGGCCGGGAAGATCGACTCGGTCTACATCAGCCAGTCGTTCCTGCTCGAACTGCAGAAGCACAAGGCCCGGGTGCTGGTGCGGTCGACCGACATCGCCGCGCTCGGCTTCGCGGCGGTCAACATGCTCGCGGTGTCCTCGCAGTACGCGCGGCAGCACCCGGACGTGGTGCAGGCGCTCGTCTGCCAGATGTCGAAGGCGGAGACGCTGGTGAAGGGCCCGCAGGCCGAGCGCTACATCCGTCCCGCGGCCAAGTTCGTCGGCGTCACACCGGAGGACGCGATCGCCGCGACGAAGACCTACCCCTACATCCCCGCCTCGGAAGAAGCGTCGTGGCTGAAGGGCCCGGACGGGACGGCGGCGACCGGCAGGCTCGCCCAGAACTTCAAGCTGACGGCCGAGTTCCTCGTCACGCAGGGCCGCGCGAAGAGCGTGCCGGATCCGCAGAAGATCGCTCAGCACATCGATCCGGGCTTCTGGGACAAGGCCCAGTCGGGAGGCTGCAAATGAGCGCCGTCGAAACGAGCCCCGCGATCGCCGCGGCGGACGTCGCCGACGAGCCGGCCGGGGTGCGGCTGCGGGACGTCCGCAAGACCTTCAGCCGGCGGCGCCGTCCGGGGCGTCCCGCGCTGGACGGGGTGACCCTGGACGTGCGGCCGGGCGAGTTCCTGTGCCTGCTCGGGCCGTCCGGCTGCGGCAAGTCCACGCTGCTGAACATCATCGCCGGGTTCACCGAAGCGGACTCCGGCGAGGTGCTGGTCGGCGGCCGGCCGGTCACCGGCCCGGGCCACGACCGGGGCGTGCTGTTCCAGACGCCGAACCTGTTCCCGTGGCTGACGACCTGGCAGAACGTCCTGTACGGGCCGAAGGCGCGCGGCGCGCTGACGCCGCGCGTGCGGGAGGAGGCCGAGCGGCTGCTGGAGACCGTCGGGCTCGCCGACGCCCGCGACGCCTACCCGCACGAGCTGTCCGGCGGGATGCGGCACCGCGCCGCGTTCGCGCGGGTGCTGGTCAACCGTCCGGGCGTGCTGCTGATGGACGAGCCGTTCGGCGCGCTGGACGCCATCACCCGCGCCGCCATGCAGCGGTTCCTGCTGGAGCTGTGGCAGAAGCACCGCACCACCATCGTGTTCGTCACGCACGACGTCGAGGAGGCGGCCCTGCTCGGCGACCGGGTGTGCGTGCTGTCCGCGCCGCCCGGCGGCACCAAGGACGTCATCGACATCGAGCTGCCGCGGCCCCGCGCCTACGAGGACACCGAGACGCTCGCGTTCGTGAACGCCAAGCGGAGCATCCGGGAGGTGCTGGAGCGATGACGACCACGGCCGAGGCCCCCGCGGCCACCGCCTCCCCCACCCGACCGGCCGGCCGGCCGCGCTCGTGGCGGCGGGTGTGGACGGGCGCGGGCGCGATCGCCCTCGCCCTGCTGGTCTGGCAGATCGCCGCGCTCGTGATCGGCGACACCGTCACGCTGCCGACCGTCACCGAGACCGCCCGGACGCTCGCCGAGTACCTCGGCAAGCCGTATCCGGAGGTGCAGGGCAAGACGCTCGTCGCGGACGCGCTGATCAGCACCGGGCGGATCCTCACCGGATTCCTGCTCGGCACCGCCGCCGGCCTCGCGCTCGGCGCGTCCATGGCCGGGGTCCGGGTGGTCCGCGAGCTGGCCGACCCGCTCATCGCGATCATGCGGCCGCTGCCGCCGATCGCGTTCATCCCGCTGCTGGTGGTGTGGTTCGGCATCGGCGAGACCTCGAAGATCGCGCTGATCTTCTTCGGGGTGCTGCCGGTGGTGACGGTCGCGACGCTCGGCGCGCTCGACGCCGTCCCGCCCGACCTGCTGAACGCCAGCCGCAGCCTGGGCGCCTCGCAGCTGCACACGATGCTGCACGTGCGGCTGCGCGCGGCGGTGCCCGGCGTCATCACCGGGATGCGGATCGCGATGGGCGGCGCGTGGACCGCCATCATCGCCGCCGAGATGATCGCCGCCACCGGCGGCGTCGGCTACCTGATCCTGCAGGCCGGCAACTACCTCCAGACTCCGCTGATCTTCAGCGGGATCGCCGAGATCGCCGTGCTCGGCTTCGCCTTCGACGGCCTGCTGCGGCTGCTGCTGCGGCTGGCCGACCCCACCGCCCGCCGCTAGACAAGGGAGAGGACCATGACCGAATTCCGCCGCATCGGCGGCCGCATCGGAGCCGAGTACACCGGCACCGACCCGAACGAGCTGCCCTTCGAGGAGGTCAACGACGCGCTGCTGGCCCACAAGGTGCTGGTGTTCCGGGGCGCCGGCCTCGACGACGAGGGCCAGCTCCGCTTTGCCGCCCGGTTCGGGGAGCTGACCAGGGCGCACCCGACCGTCCCGTCCGTGGACGGGCAGCCCGACATCCTCCCCGTGAACGGGGAGGAGGGCATCCGGTCCAACAACTGGCACACCGACGTCACGTTCGTCCGGACGCCGCCGAAGCTCAGCACGCTGCGCGCCCTGGTCGTCCCGCCGTACGGGGGCAACACGCTCATCGCCAACTCCGCCGCCGCCTACCGGGACCTGCCCGAGCAGCTGCGGGACTTCGCCGACCGGCTGTGGGCCGCGCACACCAACGACTACGACTACGCGGTGCCGCGCAGCAACACCGACAAGGCGCTGGAGTACCGCAAGGTGTTCACCGCGCGCCGCTACGAGACCGCCCACCCGGTCGTGCGGGTGCATCCGGAGACGGGCGAGCGCGGCCTGTTCATCGGCGGGTTCGCGCAGAAGATCGTGGGGCTGTCCGGCACCGAGTCGCGCGACATCCTGCGGCTGCTGCAGCGGTACGTGACGCGCCCGGAGAACATCGTGCGGGTGGCGTGGAACCCCGGCGACCTCGTGCTGTTCGACAACCGCATCACCCAGCACTACGCGCCGGACGACTACGGCGACCTGCCGCGCAAGCTTCACCGCGTGACCGTCGCCGGCGACGCGCCGGTGGGCGTGGACGGCGGGACCAGCTACATCATCCAGGGCGACGACGCCGGGCACTACACCCCGGCCGCGGCCGCCACCGCCGCCGCCTGACGTCCGCGAGGCGCCGTGCCAGGGCTCGTGGCCCTGGCACGGCGTCTTTCCCACCCCTGTCGAGGATCCCGCCGGCACGGCCTCCGGCGAATGCGCCCGTCCGCTTACATGCTGTCACCCCAAGGCAAGGTCATTGCCTGTTGTAGTCACCCTGAAGCTGTGAGTAACTGGTTCCGGCCGACCACGCCATGATCCAGCGAGGGGACCGACGATGGACGAGTGCAGCGTTGCCCGCGGACCCGGCTGCGGGACGGACGGGCCGCCGCGCACGGCCGGAGCCGACTCCGCGGCGGCCGAGCGGGTGAGCCGGTTGCTGTCCGGGCCCAGCGGCCTCGGCACGTCGGCGGCGCGCATCCTGGACGCGCTCCGCACGGCCCCGCCCCCGCCGTCCGCCCCGGCCCCCGCGACGCCGGAGCCGGACGTCCTCGCCCCTGACGCCCTCGCGCCGGAAAGCCCCGAACCGGCCGTCCCGGAGCCGGAGGCCGCCCTCCCGGTCCTGCCGACGCCGTTGCCGAGCCCGACCCGCCTGGGCGGCCTCTTCTCGCCGGGATACGCCGAGCGCGAGTGGGGCGACGGCTCGTTCCCGCCGCTGTACTGCCCGCTGACCGCGCGGATCGACGACGACCTCGCCCGGGTGGTCAACGACCGGCTCGTCGAATGGGCCGGCGAGGTCGGGATCTACGCCGACCAGCTGGACAGGTTCCGCGACACCGGGTTCGGGCGACTGGCCGTCCTCGCCCACCCCGAGACCGACGACGTCGACGCGCTGCTGCTCGCCGCCAAGATGAACGCCGCCTGGTGGGCGTGCGACGACTACTACGCCGACGAGAGCGACCTCGGCGCCACCCCCACCGAGCTGCCGCCGCGGCTGGCGCTGGTGATGTCGGCGATGGACCCGCCGCCGGACGCCGGCGGCTACAGCCTCCGGCTGGACGAGGCCGTGCGGTCCGATCCCGTGCTGGTCGCGCTGCGCTCGGCCACCGCGCACCTGAAGCGCCACTCCGGGCCGTCGCAGCTCATGCGGATCCTCAACACCACGTTCCAGATGTACGTGAGCTGGACCGCCTACGCGGCCTGGCGGCACCTCGGCGAGCTGCCGCCGGTGTGGCGCTACCTCGCCGCCCGCCAGCACGACAGCTTCTACACGTCCATGACGCTGATCGACGTCGTCGGCGGCTACCAGCTGGACGCCGACCTGTTCTACGAGCCGCGCGTGCACCGCGCGGTGATGCAGGCGGGCACCGCCTCGGTCATCGTCAACGACCTGCACTCGGTGGAGCGCGAGGCCGCCGACGACCTGCCGGACTGCAACGTGGTCCTGCTGATCGCCGAGGAGGAGGGCTGCCCGCTCGAGGACGCGGTCCGGACGGCCGTGGCGATGCACAACGACTTCGTCCACGGCTTCGAGGACAGCCAGCGGGAGCTGGCCGCGGTCCCGTCCGCCGAGCTGCAGCGCTTCCTGCTCGGCGTGCAGAGCTGGATGGGCGGCTGCCTCGAATGGCACGGCGCCTCCGACCGCTACAAGTGACGCTCCGCTCCCCCGCCCGTCGGCCGGAACCGATGAGCCGACCAGAACCGATGACCCGAACCCACGAGAAAGGATCACCGGATATGACCGCGACCCAGGAGTCCCCGGTCCTCAGCAGCCTCTACCAGCACTCGGTGGCGGACTACTGGAACGCCGAGCGCAACCCGGTCAATCTGCGGCTCGGCGAGGTGGACGGGATCTACCACCACCACTACGGCATCGGCGCCGTGGACTGGACGGTGATGGACGGCCCGGCCGAGACCCGCGAGCAGCGGACCATCGCCGAGCTGCACCGGCTGGAGAGCGCCCAGGCGGACCTGCTGATGAGCCACCTCGGCCCGGTCAAGGCGCCCGACCGGCTGATGGACGCCGGGTCCGGCCGCGGCGGGTCCAGCCTGGTGGCCAACCAGCGGTTCGGCTGCCGGGTGGACGGGGTGTCGATCTCCGAGGCGCAGGTCGCGTTCGCCAACGAGCAGGCGGAGCGGCGCGGCGTGGCCGACAAGGTGCGGTTCCACTTCAAGAACATGCTCGACACCGGCTTCGAGACGGGGGCGTTCCAGGCGATCTGGAACAACGAGAGCACGATGTACGTGGAACTCGGCCTGCTGTTCGCCGAGCACTCGAGGCTGCTGAAGCGCGGCGGCCGCTACGTGTGCATCACCGGCTGCTACAACGACGCCTACGGGCTGCCGTCCCGGGCGGTCAGCGAGATCAACGCGCACTACATCTGCGACATCCACCCGCGCAGCACCTACTTCCGGGAGATGGCGGCGAACCGGCTCGTCCCGGTGAGCGTCGTCGACCTCACGGCCGCGACGATCCCCTACTGGGAGCTGCGGGCCAAGTCGACGCTGGCGACCGGCATCGAGGCGGCGTTCCTGGACGCCTACAAGGGCGGCAGCTTCCAGTACCTGCTCATCGCGGCCGACCGGGTCTGACCTGGGAGGTGTGGGGCGCACCCCCACCATCGAGCTGATTTCCAGAGAGGGGGGCGGCCCGCCGGTGGGGGCACCGGCGGGCCGCGGGGGTTCCTGATCGGGGCGGGAGGGGCGTCAGCTCGCCAGGAAGGTGCGGACGGAGCTCAGCACCACCGTGTCGGTGAGGTAGGTGAGGTGGTTCTCGCAGGCCACGTAGTTGTTGGTGGCGCCGCTGAGCATGGTGCTGGTGTAGGGGTTGATGACGCCGTCGCAGGGCGAGTACCAGGTGGCGTACTTGGTGTCGCCGGGCGTCTCGTCACCGGAGGCGAGCGTCTGGATGAACGACGAGCCGGGCGACATCTGCTGGCAGGTCGTGTAGATCAGGCAGGCGTAGGCGGCGGTGGTGCCGTGGTTGGCGCCGGCGAGGGAGGCCAGGTGCTTCACGTACTGCTGGCCGCCGAGCTGCTTGATGTACCACCAGCTGACGAGCCCGCCCATGGAGTGGTTCACGATGTCGACCTTGGACGCGCCGGTCTGCGCCCGCACCTGGTTCACGTAGGAGGCCAGGCTGGCGGCGTTGGTCTTGTTGTCGCCGTAGGAGTTGTAGTTGAAGGCGAACATCTCGTTGCTGCTGTAGCCGGCCGCGGCGAACACCGCCTCCGCGGTGACCCAGTTGGACGCGCTGCCGGTGTAGCCGTGGACGAAGACCACGGGCGTGTGCCCGGCCGCATGCGCGGGCGCGCTCACGCCGACGACGGCACCGAGCACGGTGACCGCCGCCGTCAGGAGTGTGCCGAGAATCCGGCGCATCTGCTCCTCCTCGGGGGTGGGGGTTTCGTCACCGAGTGTCGGTGCGGTCGCCGGTCACCGCATCGGCGAAATCACCGGTCTCGCGTCTCCGGTGCCTGCTCACGCTGGAACGTCGCGTAGAGCCACCAGAGCGACGGCAGGAGCAGCAGCGCGCCGACGCCGAGGGAGGCGAGGCTCGCGACGAGGACGGAGTCGGTGGCCGCGGCCTGGTCGAGGTCGACGCCGGGCAGCAGGTGCGGGTACTGGCCGACGCCCCATCCCCACAGCAGGCCGACGACGGCGAGCGCGGCGGTGGCGCGGACGGCGACGTACGCGCGCCGCCACAGCAGGACGATCGACGCGATCCCGGCCGCGATCGACACCACGAGCAGCGGCAGCCCGCGCCCGGAGGTCAGCCCGGTGAACAGCCGCGGCGCGTCGGCGTGCAGGACGGCGAGACCGCCGCCCGACAGGACGCCGACCACCGCGCCCGCGGCCAGCGCCCGCCGCCGGAACCGCTCGGACAGCTCGGGGTGCCCGCCGCGCTCGGCGTCCCGGGTGAGGTAGACGGCGGCGAGGTAGGCGGCGACGCCGACCGCGAGACCGCCGCTGATCAGCGAGGTGGGGTTCACCCAGCTCGTCACGAGGCCGCCCTTCGCCAGCCCCGGCGGGACGCGGAACGAGGCGATCGCGCCCGCCACCGTGCCGAGGAAGAACGGGGTGACGAGCGAGGAGAACGCGAACGTGAAGCCGAACAGCCGCTGCTGCCACAGCGCCGTGCTGGCCTTGCGGAACGCGAACGCGGCGCCGCGCGCGATGATGCCGAGCGCGGCGAGCGTCAGCGGGATGTAGAGGGTGGAGGCGAGCGCCGCGAACACCGCCGGCACGCCCGTCCAGGCGACCACGAGGACGAAGATCAGCCAGACGTGGTTGGTCTCCCACACCGGGCCGATGGAGTGCTCGATCTGGGCCCGCTGCGGCCGGCCGCGCTCGCTGCCGCCGGCGAGCAGGTCCCAGACGCCGCCGCCGAAGTCGGCGCCGGCGAACAGCACGTAGGCGCTGAGGCCGATCCACAGCACGGCGAGCAGGATCGCGGCCGCCACGGGTCAGACCACCGTGAATCCGGTGACGTCCTGCTCCTGCGGCGCGATCGGCACGGGCTTGTCGCGGGCCATGCGCCGCAGCACGTACACCGACGCGACGGTGAGCACGGCGTACACGATCCCGACCAGCGCGGCGCCCCAGACCAGGCCGGGCGCCGGGTTGACGGCGTCGGCCGTCCGCAGGACCCCGTAGACGATCCAGGGTTGCCGTCCGACCTCCGTGACCGCCCATCCCGATTCGAGCGCGCCGACGGCGGCCGCGCCCGACACCGAGGTGGCCAGCAGGAACCACCGGGTGCGGGGCATGTCGCGGCGGCGCCACCAGTACAGGCCGAGCCAGAGCGCCAGCAGCAGCATCGCGAAGCCGAGGCCGACCATCACCTGGAAGCCCCAGTGCACGATGTTCACCGGCGGGCGGGCCTCGGGCGGCACCGTGTCCAGGCCGACGACCTCGGCGTGCGGGTCGGCGTACGCCAGCAGCGACAGCCCGTCCGGGATCCCGATCGCGTAGCGCAGCTCGCCGTCGACGGCGACGCCGGCGATGTGCAGCGGGACGCCCCGCGCGGTCTCGAACACGCCCTCCATCGCGGCGAGCTTGATCGGCTGGTGGTCGGCGACGAACCGCGCCGCCCAGTCGCCCACGACGACCTGCGGCAGCGCGACGACGGCGGCGACGGTGAACGGCAGCAGCAGGCCGAGCCGGTGGTAGCGGTCGCGGCGCCCGCGCAGCATCGCCACCGCGTACACCGACGCGATCCCGAACCCGGCGACCATGAACGCGGCGAGGATCATGTGGACGGTCTGGGACGGGAACGACGGGTTGAACATGGCCCGCCAGGGGTGCACCTCCACGATGCGGCCGTTCACCGCCCGGAAGCCGACGGGCGCCTGCATCCACGCGTTCGCGGTCACCACGAAGAACGCGCTGAGCACGCCGGCGACGACGATCGGCACGCCGGACAGCAGGTGCTTCACCGGACTCAGCCGGTCCCACGCGTACAGGTACAGGCCGAGGAAGATCGCCTCGATGAAGAACGCGATGCCCTCCAGCGAGAACGGCAGCCCGATGACCTGCCCGTAGACGCCCATCATCCCGGGCCACAGCAGGCCCATCTCGAACGACAGGATCGTCCCGGACACGGCGCCGACGGCGAACAGCACGCCCATCGCGCGGCCCCACCGGCGCGCGAGCAGCCGATAGTTGGCGTCGCCGGTGCGGTGGCCGCGCCATTCGGCGATCAGGGTGATGGCGGGCATGCCGACCCCGAGGCAGGCCAGTACGATGTGCCAGCCGAGCGAGACCGCCATCTGCGTCCGCGCGGCCACCAGGTCGCCCGGGGTCGCGCCGGCCGCCAGCCAACCCATCACGGTCACGTGCCGCTCCCCCGGATTCCGTCCGCGCATCGGTCCGGCGGGGTCGTACCCGGGGCGCCGCGCGGCGACGCGGCGGCCGGGACGATCATGGGCGGCCGTTGACCATTCCGGGCGTCAGCCCTGGGCGCGGCGGGCGCGGGCGCGGCGCTTGCCCTCGTGCATCGCCTGGACGCGGGCGATCGGGATGGTGTGCCCCTCCTCGACCAGGTCGGCGGGGAGCGGGCGCGCGGCGGGCATCAGCTCGGCCCAGGGGTCGCGGTCGGCGAGCAGGCGGGCCGCCGTGCGGATGGTGAAGGCGTGGGGATCGGCGCCGTCGAGGTCGTCCCAGGGGACGGGGAACGACACCGGGGTGCCGGGCCTGATGCGCGGGCTGTAGGCGGCGGCGACCGTCGCGCCGCCCGCCCGGGTCGAGTCGAGGAACACCTTGCCGGCGCGGTCCTCGCGGATGAACGCCGTGGTGGCGAGGGCCGGGTCGAGGCGTTCGGCGCGGGCCGCGAGCGCGCGGGTCGCCGCCGCGGCGTCGTCGGCGGCCGTCCGGCCGTCGAGCGGCACGAAGACGTGCACGCCCTTGGACCCGCTGGTCTTCACCGCGCCTTCGAGCCCGCAGCCGTCGAGCGCGCGGCGCACCAGGTGGGCGGCGCCGACGACGGCGGAGAACGGGCCGCCCTCCGGCGGGTCGAGGTCGATCACCAGATGGGCGGGCAGGCCGGGGTCGGCGGCGAGGGCGAGCGGCGGGTGGTACTCCACCGCGCGCTGGTTGGCGAACCACAGCAGCGTCCGGCGGTCGTCGCAGAGCGCGTAGGACACCTCCCGTTGCGAGGTCTCGGCCCACACCGTGACCCGCCGCACCCAGGGCGGCGTGTACTTGGGCAGGTTCTTCTGCATGAAGGGCTTCTGGCCGCGCAGCACGCGGATGACGGACAGCGGACGGCCCGCCAGCTGCGGGACGAGCCGGTCCGCGACGGCGTCGAGGTAGTCGACCAGGTCGCGCTTGGTCGCCTCGGCCCCGTCGAACAGCGGCTGGTCGAGGTTGGTCAGCCGGACACCGTCCCGCTCCTCTTCTGCGCTCACACCCCCACCTTCGCACGCGCCTCCGACAGGCCGGTCGGGTAGCGTCGTGGCGTGTACATTCCCGCCCATTTCGCGGCCGATGACGGCGCGGTCCGCGACCTGCTCCACGGCTGCGGCGCGGCCGACCTCGTCACGAGCACGCCGCGCGGCCTCGTCGCGACGTTCCTGCCCGTCCTGTACGACCCGGACGCCGGCGAGCACGGCGCGCTCCTGGCGCACGTCGCCCGCAACAACGACCAGTGGAAAGAGCCCGCGCAGGGCGAGTCGCTGTTCATCGTGCACGGGCCCGACGCGTACGTGACGCCGTCGTGGTACGCGTCCAAGGCCGAGCACGGGCGGGTCGTGCCGACGTGGAACTACCTCACCGCGCACGTCTACGGGCGGCTGGTCGTCCATGACGACCCGGAGTGGCTGGACTCGCTGGTGCGGCGGCTCACCCGCAAGCACGAGGCGGGCCGGACGGACGCGTGGTCGGTGGACGACGCGCCGCCGGAGTACATCGCCGGGCAGTTGCGCGCGATCGTCGGGCTTGAGCTCGTCATCACCCGGATCGAGGCGAAGGCGAAGATGAGCCAGAACCGGCCGCTGGCCGACCGGGACGGCGTCGCCGCCGGCTACCTCGCCGACGGCGATCCGGTCATGGCCGAGGCCGTGCGCGCGGCCGCCGGGCCGGGGACGCCGCGGCGGTGAACGCCCGCACGGTCAGCCCGGTGCTCGTCGGGCGCGAACGCGAGTCCGCCGCGCTCGACGCCGCCTTCCGCGCCGCCCGCGGCGGCACGCCTTCGGCGGTGCTGCTCGGCGGCGAGGCCGGGGTGGGCAAGACCCGGCTGGTGGGCGAGTTCACCGCACGCGCCCGCGCCGAGGGCGCACGGATGCTGCTCGGCGGCTGCCTGGAGCTCGGCACCGAGGGGCTGCCGTTCGCGCCGTTCACCGCGGCGCTGCGCGGGCTCGTCCGCGACCTCGGCGTGGACGGCGTGCGCGGGCTGCTGCCCGCCGGCGCGGGCGACGGCCTCGCCCGGCTGCTGCCCGACTTCGGCGACGCCGACGCGGGCGCGTTCACCGGCGAGGCGCGGGCGCGGCTGTTCGAGCTGGTGCTGACGCTGCTGGAGCGGCTCGCCGCGGCCGGGCCGGTGGTGCTGGTCGTCGAGGACGCGCACTGGGCGGACGCCTCGACCCGCGACCTGCTGACGTTCCTGGTCCGCAACCTGAGCGGCGGCGACGACGCGCTGCTGGTCGTCGTGACGTACCGGACCGACGAGCTGCACCGCGCGCATCCGCTGCGCCCGGTGCTCACCGATCTGGAGCGCGTCGAGCACGTCACCCGGGTCGAGGTCGGGCGGCTCGGCCGGGACGAGGTGCGCGACCTCGTCCGCGGCATCCTCGGCGCCGAGCCGCCGGCCGGCGCGCTCGCGGACGTGTTCGAGCGCAGCGAGGGCAACCCGCTGTTCGTCGAGGCGCTGGTCGGCTCCGGCGGCGGCCGGGACCTGCCGGAGTCGCTGCGCGACCTGCTGCTCGGCGCCGTCCAGCGGCTGCCCGAGGACACCCAGGAGATCCTGCGGGTGGCGGCGGCCGGCGGCGCGCGGATCGAGCACGAGCTGCTCGCGGCGGTCGCCGGGCTGGACGATCGGGAGCTGACCCGCGGGCTGCGGCCCGCCGTCGCGGCCAACACGCTCGTGGTCGACGGCGACGGCTACGCCTTCCGGCACGCGCTCATCCGCGAGGCCGTCCACGACGACCTGCTGCCCGGGGAGCGGACCCGGCTGCACGTCCGGTACGCGCGGGTGCTGGAGGAGCGCCCGGAGCTGATGCCGGACCGGGCGCGGGCGGTGACGCTGGCGCACCACTGGCATGCCGCGCACGACGTCGTCCAGGCCCTGACCTCGGCGTGGCGGGCCGTCGGCGAGACCCGCCGGGCGCTCGCCTACGCCGAGGCGCTGCGGATGGCCGCCCGGGTGCTGGAGCTGTGGGAGCGGGTGCCGGACGCGGCGCAGCGCATCGGCGTCCCGCACGTCCAGGTGATGGAGGAGGCCGTCACGCTGGCCGACCTCGCGGGCGAGCCCGAGACCGGGGTCCGGCTGGCGACGGAGGCGCTGCGGCACGAGGAGGCGGCCGGCGACCCGATGCGGACGGCCCGCCTCTACGAGCTGCGCGGCATGATGCGGCTGCGGGCGGGCAGCGACAAGGCCCCGGCCGACCTGCGCGAGGCGGCCCGGCTGGTGCCCGCCGACCCGCCGTCCGCGGCGCGCGCCCGGGTGCTCGCGACGCTCGCCACGAAGATCGTCGGTCTGCAGGGCACCGGGCCGGAGGCGGACGCGGCGGCGCGGGAGGCGCTGGAGGTCGCGCGGGCCGTCGGCGAGACCGAGGTGGAGCTGTCCATCGAGCTGAACCTGGCCTGGCTCGACCTGTTCCGCGACGACGACCCCGAGGCGTTCTTCGCCCGGATCGGGCGGGTCGCCGCGCGGGCCTCGCAGGTCCGGGCCTTCGAGCCGCTGCTGCGCGCGTTCACCAACCACTCCGACGTGCTGGAGATGTACGGGCGGCACGCGGAGTCCGCCGAGGTGGCCGCCGCGGGCATCGCCCGGGCGGAGGAGTACGGGCTGGCCCGGTCGGCCGGCGCGCACCTGTCGGTCAACGCGGCGGAGCCGCTGGTGTCGCTCGGCCGGTGGGACGAGGCGCTCGGCGTGATCGGGCGGACGCTGCCGCGGATGTCGGCGGGCGTCATCCGGGCCGGGCTGCACAACCTGGCGGGGACGGTCGCGCTCGCGCGCGGCGACGTCGCCACCGCCGAGCGGCATGCCGCGCAGGCGCCGAAGCTCATCGCGCGGGGCGCGGCGCGGCGCGCGCAGAACCTGTTCCCGGTGTGCCGGCTGGACGCGGCGGTCGCGCTCGCGCAGGGGCGTCCGGCCGACGCGCTGGAGGCCCTCGGCCCGGTCCTCACCGACGTCGGCCTGCCCGACGACTCCCGGTACGCGCTGCCGGGGCTGGTGATGGCCGCGACGGCGTGCGCGGAGCTGGGCGACACCGGGGCGCTGGCCGCGGCGCGGGCCCGCCTGGAGGGGCTGCGGATCTACGGTCCGGTGCAGGCGGCGTACCGGCTGACGTTCGCCGCCGAGGCGGCGCGCGCCGTAGGCGTC
>NZ_BAAAMR010000122.1:0-26646 GCF_039529375.1 Actinomadura napierensis | reverse complement strand
GTCACCTGTGGATAACTATGGCCGGCGGGCATCTCCGGCTGAACAGGCGAAGCAGTCAAGTCGCCGTTCGGTTCCGTCCTTTTTTGGCCGGAAGCGGTCGAAGAATGGGGTAAAAGTCGGCTCTTGGGCCTTGGTGGGATGTACGGCCATTCGCCGTCCGCGGGGTCAGCGGATGATGACGTGGTCGGTGGGGGCGTTCTTGTCGCTCGTCCAGCCGTCGTGGCCCGCGTCGGACTGCCAGTGGCGGCCGGCGTAGCGGATCTCGTGGAGGCCGTAGATCTGGGCGTGAGTGACCGCCCAGGCGGCGACGGCCCAGCCCGCGCGGGCGTTGGTGACCTTGACGCCGTTCCAGGAGTCGGGACGGGACGGGGCGCCGGCGGTGAGCGGGCCCGGGCCGTCCACCTGGAGGCGGGCGCCGAAGGCGCGGCGCATCTCGCGGATGGCGTCGGGGCGGCGCGACGCGGTCTGCTTGTCCGGCGGGTACCAGCAGCGGGCGCCGGCGGGCTGGCGGCCGGTGAACACCTGCGCGAGGAGCTTGCCGTCCGACTCGTGCTGGGCGTAGGCGCTGCCGTCCGCGCTGCGCTGGACGCGCTGCGCCGCGTCGTGCAGGTCGCGGTCGAGGTAGTCCTTGACCTTCACCAGGGCGTCGAAGAACTTGCTCGTGGACTGGACGGGGTCGCGCAGCTTCGCGGGGCTGCCCCAGCCCTGCGACGGGCGCTGCTGGAACATGCCGACCGAGTCGCGGTCGCCGTCGGCGAGGTTGCGGATGTGCGACTCCTGGATCGCCGTGGCGTACGCGATCACCGCGGCGCGTTCGGGCAGCTGCTTGCGGAAGGCCACGGCGGAGATCGTCGAGGCGTTCGCGGCCTGCTGCAGGTCCAGCGGCATCGTGGACGTGCCCGCGGCGGCCTCGCAGCCCGACCCGTGCAGGTAGGGCCGGGCGCGGTCGAACGCGATGTACCCGCCCACGCCCAGCACGAGGACGAGGGCCGCCACGACGTACGGCCAGCGCCGCCGGCGGCGCCCCCCGCCGCCCGAATCCGGCTCGGGCCGCGTCCTCAACCTCGACCAAACAGCCACGCGAAGAAGGTACCGGGAACAGGCCACCAGTAAGCTCAAGGACCATGACCGAAACGTTCACCAGCCCGATCTCCGGGGTGATCGACGAGCTGTGGGAGCGGCGCGCCGAGTTGAGCCCCGAGGACACCGACGCGCGCGCCGCGATCGTGGCGGCCGTCGACAAGCTCGACGCCGGCGAGGCGCGCGTCGCCCGGATCGACCCCGCCACCGACGAGGTGGTCGTCGACGAGCGCGCCAAGCGGTCGATCCTGCTGAGCTTCAAGGTCCTCGGCATGGTGCGTTCCCAGGTCGGAGACTTCCAGTACCACGACCGCATCCCGCTGAAGAGCCGGTTCGACGGCGTCCGCGTGGTGCCGGGCGCGATCGCCCGCTGGGGCGCCTACCTGGCGCCGGGCGTGGTGCTGATGCCGTCGTTCACCAATTTCGGCGCCTACGTCGACTCGGGGACCATGGTCGACACGTGGGCGACCGTCGGGTCGTGCGCGCAGATCGGTAAGAACGTCCACCTTTCGGGCGGTGTCGGGATCGGCGGCGTTCTCGAGCCCCCGAACGCCAAGCCCGTGGTGATCGAGGACGAGGCGATGATCGGCAGCCGCTCGATGATCGTCGAGGGCGCGCGGGTCGGGACGGGCGCGGTGGTCGGGTCCGGGACGAACCTGTCGGCGTCCATGCCGGTCATCGATGTCGAGACGGGTGAGGAGATCAGCCGGGGCCGCATCCCGGACTGGTGCGTCGCCGTCGGCGGCACCCGCTACAAGGAGTTCAAGGGCGGGACGTTCGGGCTTCCGGCGGTGCTCATCCTGAAGCGCCTCGACCCGGGCCAGCGGCACGACAAGGCGTCGTTGAACGACATCCTGCGCGACCACGGCATCAATACGTGAGACCGGCCTCGCTGATCTTCAGGGGACGGTCGGTGAGGACGGCCAGGGACGCGGCGTAGCCGGGGCCCGGGGTCAGGTCGGCGAGGCGGACGGGGGAGACGGCCTTGTCGTCGTCCCAGGAGAGCACCTCGGCGGGCTCGTCCGGGCCGGACACGTGGATGGCCGTCATCGGGGCGGCCAGCCCGTGGCCCGTGGCCTTCAGCAGCGCCTCCTTGCGGCACCAGTAGGCGTGGAAGCCGCGTTTGCGCTGGTCGGCGGGCAACGCGGCGAGGACGTCGCGCTCGGGGGCGCTGAGGACCATCTCGCCGAGCCGGTCGACGTCCCGGTCGCTCTCCTGCTCCACGTCCACGCCGACCTCGGGGCCGTCCGTCAGGACGAGGACGACCCGGTCCGCCGAGTGGGACAGCGAGAAGTCCAGGGTGTGGCCGGGGAGCCGCGGCTTGCCGTGGGAGGCGCCGCAGTGCGGGCAGTCGGTGGTGAACCGGATGTCGCCCGGCGGCAGGCCCGTCGCCTCGGAGAGCACGGTGCGGGCGAGGAAGCGCCCGGTGACGAACCGGGCCTTGTCCTCGTCGCGCATGAACCGCGCGTAGCGGTCGCGCTCACCGGCGTCCAGAAGGTCGCGCATATGCGGTTCGTCCGAGGGGACCGCCCAGTGGACGGCGCATTCCAGCACAGGCATCTCCACGTCCGCGATCATAAGCCGCGTACGCTTGCTGTCCATGCGGCTCGATCTGTTCTCTGACGTGGCGGACCTGACGGCGGCGATCGTCGACATCGAGTCGGTGAGCGGTGCCGAGGGGCCGCTCGCCGACGCCGTGGAGGAGGCGCTGCGCGCGCTCCCGCACCTCGCGGTGGAGCGCGACGGGAACAACGTGATCGCCCGCACGGACCTGGGGCGCGCCGAGCGGGTCGTCCTGGCCGGGCACCTCGACACCGTCCCGCTGAACGGCAACCTCCCGTCCCGTATGGAGGGCGACCGGCTGTACGGATGCGGGACCACCGACATGAAGAGCGGCGTCGCGGTGGCGTTGCGGCTGGCCGCGACCGTGCCCGAGCCCACCCGCGACATCACCTACGTCTTCTACGAGTGCGAGGAGATCGAGGCGGAGCGCAACGGGCTGCGGCGGCTCGCGGCGACCCGTCCCGACCTTCTCGTCGGCGACTTCGCCGTCCTGATGGAGCCGACGGGCGCGCACATCGAGGGCGGCTGCCAGGGCACGATGCGGGTCGAGGTCACCGCGAAGGGGGAGCGGGCGCACAGCGCGCGCGCGTGGATGGGGTCCAACGCCATCCACACGGCCGGTCAGATCCTGGACGTCCTGCGCGCGTACGAGCCGACCCGTCCGGTGGTGGACGGGCTGGAGTACCACGAGGGCCTGAACGCGGTGTTCATCCACGGCGGCGTCGCCGGCAACGTCATCCCGGACGAATGCGTCGTCACGGTCAACTACCGGTTCGCGCCCGACAAGTCGCTGGCCGAGGCGGAGGCGTACCTGCGCGAGGTCTTCGACGGCTTCGAGGTGAAGGTGACCGACGCCGCGTCCGCCGCCCGTCCCGGCCTCACCCATCCGGCCGCCGCCGCGTTCGTGTCGTCGGTCGCGTCCGGAGGCACCGAGGTGCGCGCCAAGCTCGGCTGGACGGACGTGGCGCGCTTCTCCGAGCTCGGGGTCCCCGCCGTCAACTACGGTCCGGGAGAACCCACCCTCGCCCACACCAGGGACGAGTACGTCGAGATGCCGCTGATCGCCGACTGCGAGGCCCGCATGCGCGCCTGGCTCTCCTAGCCCGAGGAGGCTTCCATGGCCCGCAGCACGCCCGTGATCGCGGTGACCGACGGCGAGCTGGACGACCTGCGCTCGCGCCTGCTCGCCACGCGCTGGCCTGCCGCCTGGCCGACCGGCGGCTGGGACGCCGGTACCGACGCCGGCGAACTGAGCCGGCTGATCGGCCACTGGGCCTCCGGCTATGACTGGCGGGCCCACGAGGCCGCGATCAACGCGCTGCCGTCGCACTTCGCCGACATCGACGGCACGCCGGTCCACTACCTGCGCTTCGACGGCGAACGCCCCGGCGCGCTGCCGCTCGTCGCGACCCACGGCTGGCCCAGCTCGTTCCTCGAACTGACCGGACTCGCCGACCGCCTGGCCAACCCGTCGCGGTACGGAGGCGACGCCGCCGACGCCTTCACGGTGATCGTCCCCTCGCTGCCCGGCTTCGCCTTCTCGCCGCAGCGGCCCTCGCTCGACCGCACGGTGCAGACGCACGAGCTGTGGCACCGGCTGATGCACGACGAACTCGGCTTCGACCGGTACGCCGCGCACGGGGGCGACCTGGGCGCCGGAATCAGCGCGCGCCTCGGCGAAGCCCATCCCGAGGCAGTGGTCGGCATCCATGTGCTGGCGGTCGCCGCACCGGCCTCGTACGATCCGTCCAGCCTCACGCCCGAGGAACGGGCCCATCTCGAGGCCGTGGCGGCGTGGAGCGCCGAGGAGGGCGGCTACCAGCACCAGCAGAGCACCCGCCCCCTCACCTTGGGCTACGGGCTGGCCGACTCGCCGGCCGGGCTGCTGGCCTGGATCGTCGAGAAGTACCGCGCGTGGAGCGACAACGGGGGCGACCTGTCGTCCCGCTTCAGCGACGACTTCGTCCTGACCCAGGCGTCGCTCTACTGGTTCACCCGGACCATCTCGACCTCCTTCCGCCCCTACTACGAGTACAGCAAGGGGCTGACAAGGCGTGTGGAACGGGTGGACGTCCCGACGGCCGTCGCGCTGTTCCCGGCCGACATCAGCCGGCCGCCGCGCAGCTGGGCCGAGCGTACCTACAACGTCACCAGGTACACCCGCATGCCTCGCGGCGGGCACTTCGCCGCGCATGAGGAGCCCGGCCTGCTCGCCCGCGACATCACCGAGTTCTTCCGCGCGTACCGGTGACGGCCCTACGCGGCGCGGTCAGGTCTTCAAGCCGCCGGGTCAGATCTTCAAGCCCCCGAGTCAGGTCTTCAGGCCCTTGAGGATGACGTCGGCGTAGAGCTGGTGGGCGCCGGGCGGCGTGTTCGTGACGGCCATCGCCAGGCCGCACATCAGGGCGCGGAACTCGTTGACACCGACGTCGGGGCGCAGCACGCCGGCGGCGTGGGCGCGGTCGAGGAGCGCGGTCACCTTGTCCTGCAGGTCGTGGTTCTGGACGCGCGCGTCATCCTCGAAGAGCTGCCCGACGTCGCCGAAGACCTCGCGCAGCCCCCGGTTGCGGACCATGATCTCGGCGCTGCGGCGGACGAAGAGGACGACCCCGTCCCACGGGTCGGGCTCTTTCAGGGCATCGGCGGCCTTGGCGGCGCCGTCGGCCATCCACTCGGCCGTCAGCTCGTCGATGAGCGCCTGCTTCGTGGGGAAATGCCGGTAGATCGTCCCGACGCCGACACCGGCCCGTTTCGCGATGTCCTCCATCTGGACGTCGTTGCCGCCCTCCTCGAACGCGACGCGGGCGGCGTCCAGTACGCGGCGGCGGTTGCGGCGCGCGTCGGCCCGGAGCGGCCGCGGACTTGACGGGGCGGTGGTCATCCCCTCCAGTCAACCACGAATTGACAAACGGAATCGAGCTTCCGTATCGTCCCCCGAGCACAACCGGAACCGGAATTCGACTTCCACCTAGGAGCCGCGCATGGCCTCCCGGCAGCGGGGGCTCGCCCTCGCCCTGCTCGTCACCGTCCAGTTCGTGCTGGTGCTGGACGCCTCGATCGTCAACGTCGCGCTGCCGTCCATCGGCCGCGCCCTGCACTTCGACCAGGCCGACCTGTCCTGGGTCGGCAACGCCTACACGCTGGCCTTCGGCGGCTTCCTGCTGTTCGGCGGCCGGGTCGCCGACCTCGCCGGACGGCGCCGGATGTTCGTCGCCGGGATCGCGCTGTTCACCGCCGCCTCGCTGGCCGGCGGGCTCGCGCCCGGCGCGGGCGCGCTCGTCGGCGCGCGGGCCGTGCAGGGCCTCGGCGCGGCGCTGGTGGCGCCCGCCGAGTTCTCGCTGATCATGACGCTGTTCACCGACGGCCCGGAGCGCAACCGGGCGCTCGGGCTGTTCGGCGCGATCCTCGGCGGGCTGCTCACCGACTGGCTCGGCTGGGAGGCGGTGCTGTTCGTCAACGTGCCGATCGGCGCCGCCGCGATCGCGCTCGCGCCCGTCCTGCTGCCCGAGGCGCGCGACCGGACGGTGCGCGGCTTCGACCTGCTCGGCGCCGCGGCGGTCACCGGCGGGCTCGCGCTGCTGGTCTACACGCTGGTGGACGCCAACAACGCCGGCTGGGACTCGGCGCGCACCTACCTGCGCGGCGCCGGCGCGGTCGTGCTGCTCGTCGCGTTCGTCGCGATCGAGGCGCGCGTGCGGCACCCGCTCGTCCCGCTCGGCGTCTTCCGGAGCCGGTCGCTGCGCGGCGGCAACCTCGCGGCCGTCCTCGCCACGATGGCGGTCTTCCCGATGTTCTACGTCATGACCCTCTACCTCCAGCAGGTCAAGGGGTACGGGCCGATCCGGGCGGGGCTCGGGCAGCTGCCCGTCGCGGTCACCATGGCGTTCGGCGCCGGGGCCGGGTCCCGGCTGGTCACCCGGTTCGGCGCGCGGGCACCGCTGGCCGCCGGGCTCGCCACCGTCGCGGCCGGCCTGGCCTGGTTCGCCCGGATGTCGGCGACCGGCCACTATGCCGTGGACGTCCTCGGCCCCGCGCTCGTCATGGGGATCGGCGGCGGGCTGATGTTCGTGTCGGTCACCGTCGCGGCCACCGCGGGGGCGTCGGCGGAGGAGTCCGGCCTCGCGTCCGGGCTGATCAACACCACCCAGCAGGTCGGCGGCGCGCTCGGCCTGGCCGTGGTGGTCGCGGTGTCCACCGCCGCCACCCGGCACTCCTCCGCGCGGGTCCCGGTGGTCGCGCTCACCGACGGCTTCCAGGCCGGCATGCTGGCGTCGGCCGGGGCCGCACTGGTCGCGGCGCTGGTCGCGCTGCTGCTCGTGCCCGGCCGTCCGGCGGACGAACCGGAAGGGAAGCCCGTAACCGCACCGTCGCCGAGCCGATCCGAAATCGGCGGCTGACGATCGGCGGGCCGCACTACCGTGGCCCCATGACACGCGAAGTGAATCCCCGGACGCGCCGGCAGCAGGGGCCGGCCACACTGCGCGGACGCGCCGTCCCGCAGACCACCACCGACCAGCGGCTGCTGGACAGCCGCGGCCCGGTCGACTGGGTGCACGCCGACCCGTGGCGGGTGCTGCGGATCCAGGCGGAGTTCGTCGAGGGGTTCGGGCTGCTGGCGGAGCTGCCGAAGGCGGTCAGCGTCTTCGGCAGCGCCCGCACCAAGCCGGGGTCGCAGGAGTACGAGATGGCCGTGGACATCGGCGCCCGGCTGCACGACGCCGGCTACGCGGTGATCACCGGCGGCGGCCCGGGGATCATGGAGGCGGCCAACAAGGGCTGCGACGAGAACGGCGGCCTGTCGGTCGGGCTCGGCATCGAGCTGCCGTTCGAGCAGCGGCTGAACGACCACGTCGACATCGGGCTGGAGTTCCGCTACTTCTTCGTCCGCAAGACGATGTTCGTGAAGTACTCGCAGGCGTTCGTGGTGCTGCCCGGCGGGTTCGGCACGCTGGACGAGCTGTTCGAGGCGATCACGCTCGTCCAGACCAAGAAGATCACCCGGTTCCCGATCGTGCTGGTCGACACCGAGTTCTGGGGCGGACTGATCGACTGGGTGCGCGCGACGATGCTGCCGTCCGGCAAGATCTCCCCCGAGGACATGGAGCTGATCCACCTCACCGACGACCCCGACGAGGTCGTCAAGGTCATCGTGGACGCGCACATCGAGCAGGAGCGCCGCCTGCAGGAGCAGGCCGCCGTCGAGGTCGCCGCCGAGCAGGGCGTCGACGGCACCTGACCCCCCTCGCCGCCGTCGCGGGCGCCCCCCGGGCACCCGCGACCGGCGGCCGCCGCCAGGCGGTGCCCGCGACAGGCGGCCGCCGCTAGCCGAACACCGTGCCGCCGTTGACGGTGAGGGTCTGGCCGGTGATGAACGCGGCGCGGTCCGAGGCCAGGAACGCGACGGCCTCGGCGACGTCGGCGGGGACGCCGAGATGGCCGAGCGGCACCCGGGCGACGTACTCCTCGCGCGCGCCGGGGCCGATGGAGCCGTGCCGGTCGGTCGGGATCCAGCCGGGCGCGACGGAGTTGACGGTGATCCCGTACGGGCCGAACTCGCGGGCCCAGCTGCGGGTCAGCCCGAGCTGGGCGGACTTGGCGGCGACATAGGCGCTGGAGTGGGCCGGCCCCAGCGCGACGACGTCCGAGCCGATCTGCACGATGCGGCCGAACCGGCGCTCCCGCATGCCCGGCAGCGCCTTGCGGACGAGCAGCAGCGGGCTCTTGACGAAGAATTCCAGTTGATCGAGGACATCGCGCCAGGACAGTTCCTCGACGGGCAGGTCCGGCTGTGGTCCGGTGGCGTTCAGTACCAGAATGTCGAGGCTTCCGAACGTCGCCGTGACACGGTCGTGCAATTCGCCGGCCTCGGTCTCGTCGGTGATGTCGGCGCGGAAGAGTTCAGCGCGCCCGCCCGCTTCGGTTATTCGCGTGCGCAGCGCCTCGGCGGCGCCGTGGTCGCGCAGATAATTGATCGCGACGCGGGCGCCGTCGCGGGCCAGCGCGGCCGAGATCGCGCCGCCGAGTCCGCGCGACGCGCCGGTCACCAGGGCCGTCCGCCGGCCGGCGGAGGGTGCCTCCCGCATCCGTCCACCCTCCACGTCGTGTTGTGATCAAGGCTCTCACCGGCCATGACGCCGATCAGTGGCCGGAACGGCGCGCCGGCGCGGCGCCCCTGTCGATCATCGTACCCGCGGGCGCGGCGGCCATGCCGCGGCGCCGCTCGCCCGGTCTTTTCCCTCTTGGTCCGGCCCCGCGCGACATCGGGTGATATTTCCCTTGGACCGTCGAATGCAATATCAAGGCTTTACCTAACGCACGGTTTTGCCGCCCGGGCCCGGCGGCGGGTTACCATCTTCTTCCCTGACGTCGATACCGCTCGGGATCTGAACTCAATTAACATCGGAGCACGGGCCGCACCGATGAGCTTTCCCGGTAGGCCGCGCCCCGTCATACCTTCAAACGAGATTTACCTTCGCCGGTCGATGCCGCCGTGTTCCGCGGGTCGCCGGGCTCCGGCGACGCATTGGGCGCGGACCGCGCGGCCCCGCACGGGACCGCGCGCCGGCCACACCGATGCCGATCACAAATGTCGACCACGGAACAAGGGAGGACTGCCATGACGTACGTGGTGCCCTACAGCGGTATCTCGAACCGGCTGGGCGAGGAGGAGATCAAGGCCGTCGGCGAGGCGCTGCGGCAGGACACGCTGGCGATGGGACCGCGCGGAAAGGAGTTCGAGCGGCTGCTCGCCGAGCGCCTCGGCTCGCCGCACGCGCAGGCGACCAGCTCCTGCACGACCGCGCTGTTCCTGGCCGCCCAGGTGCTCGAGCTGCAGCCGGGCGACGAGGTGATCACCACCCCGCAGACGTTCTGGGTGACGACCTGGCCGCTGCAGGCGCGCGGCGTCGTCGTCAAGTTCGCCGACGTCGACCCCGACACCCTCAACATCGACCCGACGACCATCGAGCCGCTCGTCACCGAGAGGACCAAGTCGATCTGGGTCGTGCACTTCGGCGGCCAGGCCGTCGACATGGACCCGGTCATGGAGATCGCGCAGCGGCACGGCCTCACCGTCGTCGAGGACTGCGCGCACGCCGCCGGCGCCACCTACAAGGGCCGCGCCCTCGGCACCATCGGCGACATCGGCTGCTTCAGCTTCCACTCGCTGAAGAACATGACCACCGGCGAGGGCGGCGCGTTCGTCACCCGCCACGACCGCTACGCCGAGATGGCGCGCGCGCTCGGCACCATCCACAACTACGGCGAGATGGTCGAGCGCGACGACCAGCGCATCGGCCCGCACGCGCAACCGGGCTACTACAAGGACGCGCACGTGCTGCGCTCCTACACCCACGACTACGCCGGCGGACGCTACCTCGTCGGCAACAACTTCCGGATGAGCGAGCTGAGCGCCGCGCTCGGCGTCGTCCAGCTCGGCAAGCTCGACCGGCTCAACGGCCGGCGCCGGGAGATCGCGCACCGCCTCGACGACGGGCTCAACGGCGTGCGGGGCATCGGCGTCCAGTCCGAGAAGCCCTACGCCCACCACGTCTACCACCTCTACACGTGCTTCTACGACCCCGAGGTCGTCGGCGCCCCGAAGGACGACTTCATCCGCCATCTGCAGGAAAAGGAGGGGATCGAGATCGTCATCCGGTACTTCCCGATCCACTTGCTCCCGGAGTTCCGGGCGCTCGGACACCGCTACGGGGAGTGCCCGGTCGCCGAGAAGACCTACTTCGAGCACCAGATCCAGCTGCCCATCTACGACCACCTCACCGACGCGCAGGTGGAGCACATGATCGCCGCGGTGCGCCGCGGCGTCGCCGAACTCGGCGGGGGCCGCTGACCCGGCCCCGCGCGTCCGCACACAACCCCCTCGTGCGCCCGGCAGGGTGCACATGACGTCTGGAGCCTCACCATGGGCAAGACAACGAACGGTTCACGCCCCCAGAGGAAGGTCGTCGCCGTCACCGGCGGCGCCGGCTTCGTCGGGAGCAATCTCGTGGCCCGGCTGGTCGACGACGGCAACGAGGTCGTCGTCGTCGACCTGGCCCAGCCGGCACCGGAGCTGGGCGCCCTGCCGGGCGTCCAGCACCGGCGCGCGGACCTGCGCGACTACGGCGAGACGCTGCTCGCACTGCGCGGCGTCGACGTCGTCTACCACCTGGCGGGCAACGCCAGCGGCACCCTGTCCGTCCAGAACCCGAGGTTCGACTTCCAGGTCAACGGCCTCGGCACCTGCAACGTCGGCAACGCCTGCGTGGAGAACCAGGTCGGGCGGCTGGTGTACATGTCCTCGGCGATCGTCTACGGCACGCCGCAGGCGTTCCCGATGACCGAGGAGCACCCGATCGCGCCGTTCCTGCCGTACGGGGCGTCCAAGCTGTCCGGCGAGCTGACGCTGCGCAGCCTGCACGACGCCCTCGGCCTGCAGGTGATGATCGCCCGGTCGTTCGTGGTGTACGGGCCCGGCGAGGACCCGCGCACCGCGGGCGGGGAGGTGTCGCAGTTCCTGCGCTGGCAGCTGAACGAGCTGCCGATCCCCGTCGTCGGCGACATCGACCGCAAGACCCGCGACTTCGTGCACGTCGCGGACGTCGCCTCGGCCCTGATCACCATCGCCGAGAACGGGGTGCCGGGGGAGGTCTACAACATGGGCAGCGGACGCGAGGTGTCCATGCGGGCCCTCGCCGACGCCGTCGCGGTCGCCACCGGCAAGCCGTCCCGGCTCAAGCCGGACGAGTCGGAGCTGGCCGACAGCTTCCGGCTGGTGGCCGACATCTCCAAGCTGCGCGGAATCGGGTACGAGCCGAAGATCACGCTCGCGGCGGGCCTGAAGTCGCTCGCCGAGCACCTCGGCCCGTTCCCCGAGCTGCCCAGCGTCACCGTCGCCTTCAGCCGCGAGCCCGCCGTCCAGGCGTGACCGCCGCCCCGCAGGCGTCTCCTGCACCGGCCGATCCGGCGTAGGAACGTTCCAAGAAATTCACTCCCGACGGCCCGCGCGAGCGTGCCCGGCACCGGCCGGCGCGCCGATCGCGCGGGCCCTCGGTTCGAGCCCGCGCCCGCCGGCCCCGAGCGGCGGCCCTGCGGCGGGCCGAGCACCGCACCCACACCCCAGGGGAGTCGAGCATGCCCAGAAGCAGGACACGAGGCGGGCCCCGCGCGGGCACCGACGACGCCGGCGCCGGCCCCCACCAGCCGCCGCACGTCGCCCGCGGCCGGGCCGCGCTCGCCGCCGTCGGCGCGATCCTCTTCGCCAACGGCGCCGCGTTCTCCACCTGGGCCGCCCGGGTGCCCGACGTGCGGGACGCGCTGGAGCTGTCGCCCGGCCAGCTGTCGATCGCGCTGACCGGCCTGGCCGCCGGCGCCTTAGCGGGACTGCCGCTGGCCGGGCTGCTGATCGCCCGGCTCGGCAGCCGGCGCATCCTGGCCGGCGCCGGCATCTACCTCGGCGCGCTGCCGCTCGTCGCGCTGGCCCCGCGGCTGAGCTGCCTGACCGGGGCGCTCACCGTGTTCGCCGTCGCCAACAGCGTCGTGGACGTCGCCATGAACACCCAGGGCGCCCTCGCCGAACGGCTCGGCTCCCGCCCGCTGATGGGCGGCTTCCACGCCATGTTCAGCCTCGGCGGCGTCACCGGCGCGGCGGCCGGCGGCCTCGCGGCGCACGCCGGGCTCAACCCCGAGACGCATTTCCTGCTGGTCGCCGTGCTGCTGTCGACGCTGTGCGCCGTCGCGACCGCGTTCCTGCCGCCCGACGTGCGGAACGCCGGCGGCCCCGGGCCGTCGGTGGCCCGTCCCGGCCGCGGCGTGTGGACGCCCGGCCTGGTGGCGTTCTGCGCCCTGATGGGGGAGGGGACGGTGAACGACTGGGGGTCGGTGTACCTGCGCGACGTCGCCGGCGCGCCGCCCTGGCTGGCGGCCGCCGGGTTCGCGGTGTTCTCCGCCGGGATGGTGGTCGGGCGGCTCGCCGCCGACCGGATCCGCGCCCGCACCGGCTCGCACCGGTTCCTGTTCGGCTGCGCGACGCTCGCCGCGACCGGCGCCGTGGTCGCCCTCGCGCTGCCGTTCACCTGGACGAGCCTGGCCGGGTACGCGCTGATCGGGCTCGGGCTGGCCGCCGTCGTGCCGGTCACCTTCAGCCATGTGGCGCGGCGCGCGCCCGGCGCGCCCGGGCCCGCGATCGCCGCCGCGTCCACCATCGGCTACGTCGGGTTCCTGGCGGGGCCGCCGATCATCGGCGCGCTCACCGGGACCGCCGGGCTGCACGCGGTGATGGTGGTCTTCCTCGCCCTGATGATCGTCGTGGTGGCGCTCGCGCCGCGGCTGCGCGAGGACTTCGCCGAGTAGGCGCCTTCTAGAGTGGGCACCGCCCGTCCCCGACCGTGAAAGGCGTGCGCCATGTCCCTGGCCGTCTGCGTGTTCTGCTCCTCCAGTGCCAAGATCGACCGGCGGTACGTCGACCTCGCCGCCGAGGTCGGGGACGAGCTGGCCCGGCGCGGGCACAGCCTGGTCAGCGGCGGCGGCCGGGTCTCCTGCATGGGCGCCGTCGCCCGCGCCGCCCGGGCCGGCGGCGCCCGCACCGTCGGGGTGATCCCCGAGGGGCTGGTCGACCTGGAGGTGTCCGACGACCAGAGCGACGAGCTGGTCGTCACGCCCGACATGCGCAGCCGCAAGGGCGAGATGGACCGGCGCAGCGACGCGTTCCTGATCCTGCCGGGCGGCATCGGCACGCTGGAGGAGCTGTTCGAGATCTGGACGGCCCGGACGCTCGGCATGCACGACAAGGCGGTGGTGATCCTCGACCCGACCGGGGTGTACGAGCCGCTCCGCGAGCTGATGAAGGGGCTCACCGAGCAGGGGTTCGCCCGGCCGAAGATCTGGGACGCCATCGGCTGGACGGCCTCGGTGTCCGAGGCGTTCGATCTGCTGGAACGGTCCCAGCCGAAGATCGGGATGAGCGTCGAGGACTACGCCGAGGCCGAGCTGTGAACCCCGCCGGCGGTCGCCGGGACCAAGATTGTCCTGGGGGTTTGCCGTCCGGCAGATGATCGTTCACCCCCGGTTCAGCGCCGGCCGCGACGCTCCTGCGTGATCCCCTCATGCTGAAGGAGACCGCACATGTCCGTGACCCGTCGCGGTGTCATGAAAGGCGGCGCGGCCGGCGCGCTGTCCATCGCCCTGGCCGGAAGCCTCGATTCGGTCTTCCAGACCTCCGCGGGCGCCGATACCGGTGAGGCCTACGGCTACGGCCCGCTGATCCCCGACCCCAAGGGCGTTCTCGACCTGCCCAAGGGCTTCTCGTACAAGACGCTGTCGACCGAGGGCGACCCGATCTCCGACGGGGTCGTCGTCCCGGGCCACCACGACGGCACGGCCACCTTCCCCGGCGGCAAGCCGGGGAACACGCGGCTCGTCCGCAACCACGAGCAGAGCAACAACGGCACCCGCGCCGTGGCGCCCGCCGCGCTCACCTACGACCCGGCGGCCAACGGCGGCACCACCACGCTGGAGGTCGACAAGGACGGCAACCTGCTGTCGCAGTACGTGAGCCTGGCCGGGACGTCCACCAACTGCGCCGGTGGGCGCACCCCGTGGGGCACCTGGCTGAGCTGCGAGGAGACGGAGGGATTCAGCGCGCAGACCAAGAGCCACGGCTGGGTCTTCGAGGTCGACCCCAACGGCAAGCGCACCAAGCCGGTCCCGCTGACCGCGCTCGGCCGCTTCGCCCACGAGGCCGTCGCCGTCGACCCCGACACCCTCACCGCCTACCTGACCGAGGACGCCGCCGGCCCGTTCGGGCTGCTCTACCGGTTCCGCCCGCGCGCACACCGCGGCGACTACCACGCCTACATGCAGGGCGGGCGGCTGGAGGCGCTGAACGTCCGGGGCGTCCCGGACCTGTCGATCGTCCAGGAGCCGGGCACCAAGCTGCACTGCCGCTGGGTGGCCGTGCCGGACCCGTCGGCGAAGACCGAGTCGACCCGCAAGCAGTTCGACACCATCACCCGCAGCCAGAAGCTCGAAGGCGCCTGGTGGGGGCACGGCAAGGCGTACTTCGTCTGCTCCTTCTCCCACAAGGCCGACGGCGGCGCCGCCGACCACGCCGGGCAGGTCTGGACCTACGACCCGCGCACGAACGAGATCGAGCTCCAGCTCGTGTTCAAGCCGGGCGGCACGTTCGACGGCCCGGACAACATCACCGTCTCCCCGTACGGCGGCGGCGTGATGCTGGCCGAGGACGGCGACGGCGAGCAGCACCTCGTCGGCACCACCAAGGCCGGCAAGCCGTTCGCGATGGCCCGCAACGCCCTCAACGGCAGCGAGTTCACCGGCGTCACGTTCTCCCCGGACGGCAAGATCCTTTTCGCCAACCGGCAGGAGGGCCCCGGCGTCACGTTCGCGATCACCGGTCCCTGGCACAAGCTCCGCGCCTGAGCCCCGGCACCACCGGAACCCGGGTGTCGGGGAAGTCCCGGCACCCGGAGCCCTGTCAGCAGGGCAGCGGCACTGCGTCGAGCTACGCGAGGCCGCGGCGGGCGACCGCCGGGGGGCGGGTGCCGCGGATCGAGGCGACCATGTCGAGGACCTGGCGGACGCCGTCCGCCTGCGGCGGCGGCACGCGGAACACGCTCGCGCCCAGCCAGGCGTAGACCGACGCCGCGGCCATCAGCCCGGGGTCGGGCTCCGCCGCGTCCGACTCCAGCGTCACCAGGACGGCGCCGGACGGCCCGGCCCGCTCCACCAGCTCGCTCACCCGGGCCGCAGGCGGCGCCGTACCCGCGTCCACGGTCCCGTCCGGCGCCGGTTCCGGGCCGGTCAGGATGGTGCTCTCCCGCGTCCCCGCGCCGTGCTCGTGCAACCCCATGGGCCCAAGCGTGGCACGATCGGGGGTGGGGAGTCGCCAGGAGATCGGAGCGAGATGGTGGTCGTGGTCTTCGTGCTGGCGGGCCTGGCCGTGCTGGGCTCCGTCGTCGTGCTCGCGATGGGCCGGGGCGGCGAGCTGACCGAGACGCATCCCGACCATCCGCCGCTGCCGCTCGGCGGCGGCCGGCACGTCGCGCCGCGGGACGTCGTCTCGCTGCGCCTGCCCCGCGCGTTCTGGGGGTACCAGGCGCCCGTGGCGGACCAGGCGCTCCGCGATCTCGCCCGCGCCCTCTCCGAGCGCGACGCCCGCGTGGCCGCGCTGGAGCGGCAGCTCGACGACCTGCGCCACGGCGCCTCGGTGGCGCCCGAGCCCGAGCGCATCGGCGCGCTGCACGGGCTCCAGGACCCGCGCCTCCCCGAGCAGGAGGCCCCGCCGGCCCGGCTGCGCAAGGATCCGGAGCCGCAGGAGGCGGAGGACGAGCCGGAAACGGGCAAGGACGGTCCATGGAAAATTCCGTGAGCCGCGTCGCCGTGCACGCCGAAGCGTTCTCCGACGCCCCGCCGAAGCGGGTCTTCGAGGTCCTCACCGACTGGCCCCGGCACGCCGAGTGGATGCCGTTCACCCGCGCCGAGGGCGGCCGCGAGATCGGCGCCGAGTTGCGCGCGTGGACGGGCGTCGGCCCCGTCGGCTTCCTCGACACCATGGTCGTCACCGACTGGCGGGACGGCCGCTTCGTCGCCGTCCGGCACACCGGGCGCGCGGTGCGCGGCGAGGCCTGGTTCGAGGTGCTCCCGTACGGCAAGGGCGCCCGGGTGGTGTGGGCGGAACGCGTCGACCTGCCCCTCGGCGTCCTCGGCCGCGCCGGATGGCTCGTCGCGGGCCCGGTCGTGAAGGCGTTCATGACCCTCGGCCTGCGCAGGCTCGCGGCGCTGTCGGCTCGTTCCTGACGGCGGCCGTTCCCGCCGGATTCGTTCTGTCGGTGGCATGAGGTAGAACGGGCCGGTGAGCATCGCGATCCGAGGCGAGGACGGGCTGGCCCGCTGCCCCTGGGGGCTGTCGACCCCCGACTACGTCGCCTACCACGACGAGGAGTGGGGCCGTCCCGTCCGCGACGACCAGGGCCTGTACGAGCGGCTGTGCCTGGAGGCGTTCCAGTCGGGGCTGTCCTGGCTGACGATCCTGCGCAAGCGGGAGGGCTTCCGCGCCGCGTTCTGCGGCTTCGACCTCGAGAAGGTCGCCGCGTTCGGGTCCGAGGACGTGGAGCGGCTGATGGCGGACGCGTCGATCGTCCGCAACCGCGCGAAGATCGATGCGGCGATCAACAACGCCCGCGCCGCCCTCGACCTGCCCGACGGCCTGGCGGCCACCGCCTGGCACTACGCCGATCCCGGCGCCCCCGGCTATGCCGACATGTCCGACGTCCCCGCCTATACCGACAACTCCAAGGCCCTCGCCAAGGAACTGAAGCGGCACGGCTTCCGCTTCGTCGGCCCCACCACCGCCTACGCCCTCATGCAGGCGTGCGGCCTCGTCGACGACCACCTGCTCGACTGCCACCGCCGGGGCGCGTACTCCTGACGCGCCCCGGAACGGCGGGCTCCGTCAGCGGTCACTCCGCCTTGGCGGCCTCCAGGACCGGGACGGCGGCGGCGCGGCGCGCCGGGAGCGCCGAGGTCGCGAGGGTGACGGCCGCGGCGCCGGCGGCGACGAGGACGAACAGCCACCAGGGCGCGTCCGGCCGCAGGAACGAGCTGCCGGTCCCGATGTGCAGCAGGACGACGGTGCCGACGGCCGAGCCGATGCCGAGCAGGCCGCCGAGCAGCACGACCGTGGCCGCCTCCCAGCGGACGATCGCCCGGATCTGCGCCACCGTCGCGCCGACCGCGCCGAGCAGCCCGAACTCGCGGGTCCGTTCCGCCACGCTCATCGACACCGTGGTCGCCATCCCGAACAGGGACAGCAGGAGCGCCATGCCGATGAACCCGTAGATCACCCGCATCCCCTTGGTCATCGAGCTCGACGCCGTCTTCACGTAGGCGCCCCTGTCCATGACCTTGGTGCCGGGGACGCCGGCGATCGCGCGGGACAGCGCGTCCGCCGAGCCGCCGCTGACGAGGATCGCCTGGGCGGTGGCGTCCGGGTCGAGGCGGTCCATGGTGGACGGGGCGACCAGCGCGCCGTCGGCGAACAGGTGGGACGGGTCGTGGTAGGCGCCCGCGACGGTCAGCGGAATGCGGCCCCGCGCGCCCCGCACGACGATCCGCTGGCCCTTGTGCAGGCCGTTCGCCTTCATGACCGTGGACGTGAGGCCGATCTGGCCGTCGCGCAGGGGCGGCAGGTGCCCGCCGAGGCGCAGGACGGACGGCAGCGCGGCCTGATCCACGCCGGCCACGGTGACGTAGGGCGATGTGGAGTCGTCGTCACCATGGTGTTTCGGCAACGGCGAGACGAGCTTGACGCTGGACGTGGTGAGGGCGGCGGCGTGCGCGACGCCGGGCACGGCGGCGGCCTTCGCGGCGAGGTCGCGGGGGAGCGGCGCCGGGCCCTCCGAGGTGCGGCCGGTCGCGGCGATCGCGTGATCGGCCCGCATGACCTGCCGTCCGGCCTCGCCGAACCGGCCGTTCGCCGACATCACCACCATCGCGGTGGCGCCGACGAGCGCGACGCCGAGCATCAGGGACGAGGCGGCGGACGAGACGCGACGCGGGCTGCGGGTGATGGTGGCGCGGGCGAGGCGTCCGGCCTCACCGCTGACGGCCATCCCGACCCGTCCGACCAGGCCGCCGAGCGGCCCGACGAAGAACGGGGCGAGGACGGCGAGGGCCGCGACGGTCGTCATGGAGCCCATCAGGATCAGCACGGACGTCCCGGCGGTGCGGTCCGGTCCGGGCGGCTCCTCGGCGCGGATCGCCCAGACGGGGCCGAAGAACGCCCACGCGAAGGCGAAGACCGCGAAGGCGCCGGCGAGGCGGGGCCAGCGGCGGCCGGTCGCGTCGTCGGTGCTCGCCGCCCGGAGCGCCTGCATGGGGGAGATGCGCGCCGCCTTCCGCGCGGCCCGCCACGCGGCGAGCTGGGTGACGAGGACCCCGACGGCGGCGGGGACGGCGAGCGCGATCCAGCCGTACTGCGCGTCGGCGGCGGTGATGTCGAAGCCGTCCTGGGCGAACAGCCTGGTCAGCAGGCCGGAGATGGCGTAGCCGAGCAGCACCCCGCCCGCCGACGCGACGACCCCGAGGACGAGCGCCTCCAGCCGGATCAGCCGTTTGATCTGCCGCGGGGTGGCGCCGATCGCGCCGAGCAGCGCCAGCCGCCGGGTCCGCTGCCGGACGAGGGTGCCGAAGGTGTTCGACACCACGAACAGGCCGACGAACACCGCGATGGACGAGAGCATCCCGATCGCGCCACCGATGGACGCCCCCGCCTCCTGAAGGTCGGCGGACTGCGCGTGCCGCACGGTGCCCGCCGTCCGGACCGTCGCGGCGGACCCGAACTCCCGTGACAGCTCGCGGCTCAGCTTGGCCGGCTCGACGCCGGGCGCGGCCTTCACCCAGGCGGTCTGCCAGGTCCCGGCGGGCAGCCCGGCGGCCTGCCGCACCGTGGCGGGCGGCGCGAGCAGCAGGTCGCCGCTCGCGACGGCGCTGTGCCCCTGGACGCTGACGATCCCGACGACCTTCATCGTCCGGGTCTGCCTCGGCAGCAGCACGGTCATCGCGTCGCCGGTGCCCAGCTTCCCGGCGCGGGCGGCGTGCCGGGTGAGGGCCACCTCGCCGTCGGCGGCGGGCGCGCGCCCCGACTCCAGGTGGTACGGGTTCAGCGCGGGGACGGACGTCCAGGGCCGCAGCAGCGTCCGCGCCCCGGCCGGCGGCATGATCGTCTTGTGGTCCGGGCCGCTCGCGGTCACCGGGACCGAGGCGTCCCCGGCCGCGGCGGCGACGCCGGGACGCCCGGCGACCTTCGCGAGGGCCACCTGCCCGTCCGGCACCGCGTACGGGTCGTCGGCGTCCACCGAGCCGCCCTGGACGAGCACGTCCGCGCGGGAGTACTCGCTGGCGTCGCTGCCGGACACCGCCTCCTGCGCCCGCAGCGTGAACTGCAGCGAGCCCGCGATCAGGCCGATGGAGAACAGCGCCGCGAGCATCGTGGCGGCCAGCCGCAGCCAGCCCTCGGCGAACGAGCGCCGCGCGATGAGCCACACGGGGATCAGCCCTCCATCCGGCGCATCACGGCGTGCACGCGGTCGATGGTGGGCGCGGCGAGCTCGTGGACGATCGTCCCGTCGGCGAGGAACAGCACCCGGTCGGCGTGCGCGGCGGCGGCCGGGTCGTGCGTCACCATGATCACGGTCTGGCCGTAGGAGTCCACCGCCGAGCGCAGGAACCCCAGCACCTCCGCGCCCGAACGCGAGTCCAGGTTGCCGGTCGGCTCGTCGGCGAACAGCACCTCCGGCCGCGTCAGCAGCGCCCGCGCCACCGCGACGCGCTGCTGCTGGCCGCCCGACAGCTCGCTCGGCCGGTGGTCCAGGCGGTCGCGCAGGCGCAGCGCGTCCACGATCGTGTCGAACCACCGCCGGTCCGCGCGGCGGTTCCCGAGCCGCCCGGTCAGCCGGATGTTCTCCTCCGCCGTCAGCATCGGCAGCAGGTTGAACGACTGGAACACGAACCCGAGCCGGTCGCGGCGCAGCCGGGTCAGCCTCGTCCGCGACAGCCCGGTGATCTCCACGCCGCCGATCTCCACCGAGCCGGACGTCACCGTGTCCAGCCCGGCCAGGCAGTGCAGGAACGTCGACTTGCCCGAGCCGGACGGCCCCATGATCGCGGTGAACTGGCCGCGGGCGAACGACGCCGAGACGCCGCGCAGCGCCGTCACCGCGCCGTCGCCCGTCCCGTACGACTTCACCAGCCCGGACGCGACGGCGACATGGTCGCGGACGTGTCCGGCGGGCGGCGCGGCGGATCGTTGTGTCATGCCCTCAAGCCAACCGCCCAGGGCCCTCCCGCCACATTGGCGCGCACTCCAGAAACGGGGGTGGGGGCACCCCCACCCCCGTCCAGGAGGAACCCCTAGCGCCCCTCGAAGGTGGGCTGCTCCTTCTTGAGGAACGCCTCCGTGGCGTTCTGGTGGTCGGCGGTCGCCGCGCACTCGTCCTGGAGCTCGGCCTCGCGCTCCAGCGCGGACGCCAGGTCATGCGAGGCCGCGTGGTCGAGGGCCGCCTTCACCGCCGCGTACGCCACCGTCGGCCCCGCCGCGAGCCGCCGGGCCAGCTCCACCGCCGCGGGCGCCAGCTCGTCCGCCGGGACGACCCGGTTGACCAGCCCCAGCTCCAGCGCCTCGGGCGCCTTCACCGGCTCCCCGAGCAGCAGCAGCTCCGCCGCCTTCGCCCGGCCGACCAGCCGCTGCAGCGTCCACGACATGCCGCTGTCGGGCGCCAGCCCGATCCCGGTGAACGCCGTCGCGAACCGCGCCTTGTCCGAGGCGACCGCGAGGTCGCAGGCGAACGCCAGCGCCGCCCCCGCGCCCGCGGCGACCCCGTTCACCGCCGCGACCACCGGCTTCGCCATGCCCGCGAGCGCCAGCACGATGGGGTTGTAGTGCTTGGTGACCGTGCCGTCCAGCCCCCTGCCGGCCGCCAGGTTGTCGCCGTGCTCGCGCAGGTCCTGCCCGGCGCAGAAGGCCCGCCCCGCCCCGGTGAGGATCACCGCGCGGGCCGAGGCGTCCGCCGCCGCCCGCCGCACGGTCTCCAGCAGCGCGCCCTTCATCTCCGCCGTCAGCGAGTTCATCGCGTCCGGGCGGTTCAGTGTGATTGTTCCCACACTCTCGGTCACGTCGTACAGCACGGTCTCAGACATGCGGTGCCCTCCCGGTCGGCGCTAGATCTTCCCCGGCCACCCTCGACGAACCGGGACGCGGCGGGCAAGGGCCGCGCCGATCCCGTACACCCGCGGTGACCGTCCCGTGCCCCACCGGCCCCCCTTCCGCCTCGCTTCCGCGGCCCCGTCCCGCACCGGCCGAACAGCACCGCACACCCCCTCCCGCCTGCCGTCTTCCGATCTGGAGGCTGATCGTTACCACTTCGCGCCCAGGAGACGAGATAATGGACCACTACTGATGACGCGGATGCGACAGGCGGCCACGCGGCCAACGGTGCCCGGAGGCTCCAAACGGCCCCGAGCGGGGCCTTTAGGCAGGAAGGGGATGCACGCATGGCGGCGATGAAGCCGCGGACGGGAGACGGTCCGCTCGAAGTGACCAAGGAGGGGCGCGGAATCGTCATGCGTGTCCCGCTCGAAGGCGGCGGCCGCCTGGTGGTCGAGCTCTCCGCCGACGAGGCCAAGGAACTGGGCGAGGCCCTCAAGGGCGTCGTGGGCTGACGGCTCCGCCGATCCCGGCCTTCCGGGCGAGGGTCCCGGCCGCACCGCCGGGACCGTCGCCCGTCCCGACCACCGAAACCCGGCGAAAGCTCAGCTCAGGGGGGACCTGCCGCCATGCCCATCGAGACCCGCATCCACGCTGCCGGCGGCACCGTGACCGGCACCGCGGTCGACCTCGGGGCGGAGGCGGTGGCGGTCCCCGTCCGGTCGGGCCCCGTGGCCCCGGACGCGGAGGTCGCCGCCTCCCTGCCGTTCACCCTGGACGAGCTGCTGGCCCTGCACAACGCCAAGGGCGAGGCGGGCGAGATCGTGGCCGCCCCCGTGCGGGTCGGCGACCGGGTCCGCGAGCTGCTGCTGTACGGGGTGGGCGAGGCGTCCCCCGCCGACCTGCGCAAGGCCGGCGCCGCGCTGGCCCGCCGGGGGCGCGGCCGCGCCGCCCTCGTCGCGGGCGTCCCTGCGGGCGATCTCGCCGCCTTCGCCGAGGGGGCGCTGCTGGCCTCCTACGAGTTCCGGATCGGCGCCGCCGCGCCCAAGCGCCCGCTCGGCACCCTGGCCGTGCTGACCGAGGCCGGGCCCGGTTCGGACGCGCCCGCGATCGAGCGGGGCACCGCGCGGGCCCGCGCCACCGCCCTCGCCCGCGACCTCGCCAACACCCCGTCCAGCGAGAAGGACCCCTCCTGGCTGGCCGCGCGGGCCGAGCAGGTCGCCGCCGAGGCCGGCCTGACCGTCCGGGTCCGGGGCGAGAAGGAGCTGGTCGAGGGCGGTTTCGGCGGCCTGCTGGCGGTCGGCTCCGGCTCGGCGCGGCCGCCCCGCCTGATCGAGCTGTCCTACACCCCCGAGGGGGCGCCCGACCGGCACGTCGTGCTCGTCGGCAAGGGGATCACCTTCGACAGCGGCGGCCTGTCGCTCAAGCCGAACGACGGCATGAAGACCATGAAGACCGACATGGCCGGCGGCGGCGTGGTCATCGCCGTGATGAGCGCGCTGCGCGGCCTCGGCGTCCGCGCCCGCGTCACCGGCCTGGTCGCCGCGGCCGAGAACATGCCGTCCGGCTCGGCGATGCGGCCCGGCGACGTGATCTCCCACTTCGGCGGCACGACCTCCGAGGTGCTGAACACCGACGCCGAGGGGCGGCTCGTCCTCGCCGACGCGCTCGCCTACGCCGACGCCGAACTCGACCCCGACGCGGTCGTGGACGTCGCGACGCTCACCGGCGCCGCCAAGGTCGCGCTGGGCCTGCGGCACGGCGCGCTGTTCAGCAACGACGACGCCCTCGCCGCGGCCCTGACCGCCGCCGGTTCCGCGGCGGGCGAGCCGCTGTGGCGGCTGCCGCTCGTCGACGACTACCGCAAGGGGATCGACTCCGACGTCGCCGACGTCGCCAACATGGGCCGCGGCGGCTTCAACGGCGGCGCCATCGCGGCCGCCCTGTTCCTGCGCGAGTTCGTCGGCGACCGCACCTGGGCCCACCTGGACGTCGCCGGACCGGGCCGCGCCACCGCCGACGACGCCGAGATCACCCGCGGCGCCACCGGCTACGGCACCCGCCTCCTGCTGGACTGGCTCACCGCCTGACCACCTGGTGTGGCGGGCCCGCCGCCTGACTACTTGGTGCGGCGGTCGATGACGGGGACGCGGCGGCGCCGCCGGGCCTCCTTGACGATCTTGGGGAGCTGTGCGTCCCAGCCGGGGCCGACGGCGAAGCACCACGGCACGGCCGCTGCCGTCGCCGGGACGTCCCGCATCGTCAGCGCCACCAGGACGGGCCGGTCGGACGTGCGGGCCATCTCCACCAGCTCCGGCGTCGTCAGGAAGACCACGTAGTCCTGCTCGCCGCGGCGGGTGCCGGGGACGCCGCGCCGCAGCGCCGTGATCGCCGCCACGTCGTCCCACGGCAGGAGGCGCCCGGACCGGCGGGGGAGCGGCCAGGGCGCCGGCCGCCGCACCCCCGAGGCGTCCAACTCCAGGACGGGGCGGCGCGTGGCCAGCCCGCCGAGCGAGACGGCGAGGCCCGCGCCGAACAGCAGGAAGCCGGCGACGCCGATCACCATGAACGCGATGCTGCCGACGCCCGCGCCGCGGATCACGCCGCCCGCGACGAACCCGATCGACGCCACGAACAGGATCACGAAGGCGGTGAGCCGCCAGATCGTCCGCCACGTCACGCGGTCGCGCACCGCGAACGCTTCGGCGGGCACGGCGGGCCCGGCGGGCTCCTCGGCGGTGGTCACGGCGGGCTCTCCGGCGGCGTCGCGCGTCTCGCTGCGGTCCATGGACGCGCTAGTCGCGCTTCACCGCGCACAGCAGGCCGTCGCCCACCGGGACGAGCAGCGGGACGAGCCGCTCGTCCTCGCGGACGGCCCGGTGCACCTCGCGGATCGCCTCGGTCTCGGGGTCGCGGGCGTTCGGGTCGGCGACCCGGTCGCCCCAGAGCGCGTTGTCGAACGCGACCACGCCGCCGGGGCGCAGCAGCCGCAGCGCCGCCGTCAGGTACTCGGGGTACTCGTGCTTGGCCGCGTCGCAGAAGACCATGTCGTAGGCGCCGTCGGTGAGCCGCGGCAGCACCTCCAGCGCCGGACCGATGATCATCCGGGTGCGGAACGCGGCGAGCCCCGCGTCGCGGTAGGCGAGCTTCGCCAGCCGCTGGTGCTCGGGCTCGATGTCGACGCTGGTCAGCACCGCGTCCTTCGGCATCCCGCGCATCAGGTACACGCCGGACACCCCGCAGCCCGAGCCGACCTCGACGACCGTCCGGGCGCCCAGCAGGGTGGCCAGGAAGCGCAGCGCGGCGCCGCCCGCCGGCCCGATCGGGGTGGCGCCGATCTCGTGGCCGCGCCGCCGGGCCTCCAGCAACGGCTCGTCTTCGGGGAGGAAATCCTCCACGTAGGCCAGGGTGGCCTGAATGGCGTCGATGGCTGCCTCCTCGCGGGACCCCCGCCTGGCTCATGCTGGTAAGACCATATCGCTGACCGGGAACCATCCGGAGTTCCAGCGCGTTGCAGCAGACGTAAGCACCCGCCGTCAGGTGGGTGGAACCACGAGCACCGAACCGGTCCAGAACCGCCCCAGCCCAGGCGAGACCGTGCCGTTCCAAGGCGAACAGTCTTGGCTCACCAGAGAGGAACAGCCCGGCACCATGGGAGTCGCAGCACTGAGTTTTAGAGGCGCTGTGGGGGTCGGCCCCAGGCAGGGGCTGGGAAACGCCGCGCGCGAGAACGCCCCCGAGGCCGAATGGGCGCCGCCGTCGTGGGACGAGGTCGTCCGCGAGCACTCGGCGCGCGTGTACCGCCTCGCCTACCGGCTCACCGGCAACCAGCACGACGCGGAGGACCTCACGCAGGAGGTCTTCGTCCGCGTGTTCCGCTCGCTGTCGAACTACACGCCCGGCACGTTCGAGGGCTGGCTGCACCGGATCACCACGAACCTGTTCCTCGACATGGCGCGGCGCCGCCAGCGCATCCGCTTCGAGGGACTCGCCGACGACGCCGCGGAGCGGCTGCAGGGCCGCGAGCCCACGCCCGCGCAGGCGTTCGACGACACCAACTTCGACGCCGACGTGCAGGCGGCGCTGGACGCGCTGGCCCCCGAGTACCGCGCGGCCGTGGTGCTGTGCGACATCGAGGGGCTGTCCTACGAGGAGATCTCCGCCACCCTGGGCGTCAAGCTCGGCACCGTGCGCAGCCGCATCCACCGGGGGCGGGCGCAGCTGCGGGCCGCGCTGGAGCACCGGGCGCCCATGCGGCGCCGCCCCGGCACCCGCAACGACTGGCAGGCCGCCGAGGCCGCCGCGACGGAGGAGCGGGCCGATGGGGAGGTCTCCGGCGCCGGTGGCGTTCGGGCGACCGGCGGTGACGGGGCCGGCGGCCTTCGCGGGGCACGGCCGCAGCCGGAGGGCGTGTAGCGCGCGCGGGGCAGCGGGGCCGCGCGCGGGGAAGATCGGAACGAACAGGGGCGTCATGACCAGGCGTAACGAGGGTGTCCATCCGGCTGCGGCCGGGGCGCACGGGGGGACCTCCCTGCGTGAGGAGGCCGTGTGAGCTGCCTTGGTGAGCGCCTGACCGCTCTGATCGACGACGAACTGGACCCCGCCGAGCGCGACCGCGTGCTCTCCCACCTCGCCGGCTGCGCCGGCTGCCGGGCCGAGGCCGACGAAGTGCGCCGGGTCAAGGGGCGGCTGCGCGGCCTGACCGCGATCCCCGCCTCCGACGGCGCCGACGACCTGCCGACCGGCGACTTCCTGAACCGGCTCCGCGCCATGGCCGCCGACCCCGGCCCCACCCCGCCGGAGCCGCCCGCGGCGACCCAGCCGATGCGCCCGGTGCCGCCCGCCCGGCCGCTGCGGTCGGCGTCCCGCCCGCTGCGGTCCGCCCCGTCCGGCCGGCCCCGCGACGGCCGCCCCGCGGCCCGCGCCACCGGCCTCTCCCGCGACCGCCGCCGCTACCTCGTGGTCGGCGCCGCCACCCTGTTCATCGGGCTCGGCACCGCCTCCTACGCGGCCGGCGGCCGCGAGCAACCGCCGACCGTCACGCCCGCCTTCGACCGGTTCGCCGTCGAGCACGCGCTGACCACCGGCGACGCGCCCGTCACCGACCCGCTCACGGACCCGGCGAACCAGATCAAGACCGCTCCGGGGCCGTGACCGGGACCCCCTCGACGGCCTGCCACCGCCGGGGACGGCGCCGCACCGTCATCGCCGGCGGGCTCGCGGGCGCGCTGGCGCTGGCCGGGCGGCTGGCCGCCGACCCCGCCGCGGCCCGCCGCCCGCGC
>NZ_BAAAMR010000121.1:0-26654 GCF_039529375.1 Actinomadura napierensis | reverse complement strand
CGCGAGCTGGACGCGGCGCTCACCCGGTTCGCCGGCGTGCTCGCCGACCGGATCGTCGTCCGCGTGCACGACCCGCCGGGCGCGGGCGCGGCGGGCGGCACCTGCGGGGACGTCGTCGCCGTGCTGGACGCCGAAGGCGCCGGCGGGGCCCGGCTGGTGGCCACGGCCGTGGGCCTGCGCGAGGCGCTGGACGGCGCCTCCCTGGTGATCACCGGCGAGGGCCGGGTGGACGGCCAGAGCGCCGGCGGGAAGGTCGTCTCCGCCGTCGCCGCGCTGGCGAAGGAACGCGCGATCCCCGCCGTCGCGCTGGCCGGCGGCGTCGCGGGGCCGCTGGACGAGCTGCACGGCCTCGGGCTCACCGCCGCCTTCAGCATCGCCGACGGCCCGCGCACGCTGGACGCGCTCAAGGCCGAGGCCGCGCCGCTCCTGACCGCTCTCGCCGAGCAGATCGTCCGTGTCTATGTGGGGGGGCGACCCCCCACACCCCCCGGGGCGGGGTGAGCGGCGCCTTTCGCTCCGCTGGCGCTCCGCTACAGGCGCCGCTCCCCCCGGCGGGGGGCCGGCCCCCCGCGCCCCCCGGTGGGGGCTTCGCCCCCACGCCCCCGGTGGGGCTTCGCCCCCGCACCCCCGCGCCGGTCAGGCCGCGATCGGTTCCGGGTCCTCGGCGGGTGCCGGGGTCTCCGGGATCTTGATCCGCAGGGCCGGCAGGAAGACGTGCGAGAGGGGGCCGATCGCCACGGCGTACACCACCGTCCCGATGCCGACCGTGCCGCCGAGCAGCCAGCCGATCGCGAGGACGCCCAGCTCTATCCCGGTCCGCACGATCCGGATCGAGTGCCCCCGCGCGGCGAGGCCCGTCATCAGGCCGTCGCGCGGGCCCGGCCCGAGGCCGGCGCCGATGTAGCAGCCGGTGGCGAACCCGCCGGCCAGCACGCCGAGCACCAGGAACGTCCAGCGGGCGGCGAGCGCGTCCGGGCTCGGCAGCAGCCACAGGAACAGGTCGGCGAAGGCGCCGACGAGCAGCACGTTGCTGATGGTGCCGAGGCCGGGCCGCTGCCGCAGCGGGATCCAGGCGAGCATGACCACCGCCCCGGCGATGATGATCCAGGCGCCGATGGACAGCCCGAACCGGCGGGACAGGCCCTGGTGGAAGACGTCCCAGGGGTCGTTGCCGAGGCGTGAGGACACTTGCAGCGCGATCCCGAGCCCGTACAAGGCCAATCCCGCATACAGCTGAAGGAGGCGCCGCGCCATCAGGGCCATTTCGTGCTCCCCGTTGAAGTCCGGTGTGCTTGCTGGTCTATCCTGCGAAGAAGTGGCCTTGTAGCGAAAGGGCCAATATGCGAAAGTGGTCTGTGTGAGCATGCGTTACGTCAGCGGCACCCAATTGGCCCGGTTGCTCGGCGACGTCCCGCGCGAGCGCCCCGTCTACGCCGCGCTGGCCCGCACCGTCCGGACCCTCGTCCTGGACGGCCGGCTCGCGCTGCGCACCCGGCTGCCCGCCGAACGCGACCTGGCCGCCGCGCTCGGCGTCAGTCGCACCACCGTCACCGCCGCCTACGACCGGCTGCGCGAGGAGGGCTATGTCGAGAGCCGGCAGGGCGCGGGCAGCTGGACGGCGCTGCCGCCGGTCCGGATGTCGTCCGCGGAGCCGGCGCCCGCGCCGCCGCCCGGCGGCCGGTACGGCATGACGCACCCGGTGCCCGACGACCCGGCGTTCGTCGACCTCGGCTGCGCCACCCCCGGCGCCCCGGAGATCTTCAACGAGGCCGTCGCCGCCGCCGTGGACGAGCTGCCCCGCTACAGCGGCGGGCCCGGCTACGAGCCGGCCGGGCTGGCCGGGCTGCGCGAGATGATCGCCGCCGGGTACGAGGCGCGCGGCGTGCCGACCCGGCCCGACCAGATCGTCGTCACCACCGGGGCGCAGCACGCGTTCACGCTGCTGACGCAGACGCTCGTGGAGCCCGGCGACCCGGTGATGGTGGAGCGCCCGACCTACCCGCACGCGCTGGGCGCGCTGCGGCGCCGCGGCGCCCGGCTCGTCCCGGTCGGGGTGAACGAGGGCTGGGACATGGAGCTGCTCGCGGGCAGCATGCGGCAGGCCGCCGTCCGGATGGCCTACACGATCGCCGACTTCCACAACCCGACCGGCCATCTGATGTCGGCGGACGACCGGGCCGCGCTGGTCGACGCGGCCCGCCGCGCGGACGCCTTCGTCGTCGTCGACGAGACCTTCGCCGACCTGGCGCACGACCCGGACGCGCCGCGGCTTCCCCCGGTCGCCGCCTACGACACCGGCGGGCGCGTCGCCACGATCGGGTCGGCGTCCAAGCTGATGTGGGGCGGCCTGCGCATCGGCTGGATCCGCACCACGGGGCCGCTGGCCCGCCGGCTGGTGCTGGCCCGCGAGCCGTTCGACATGGCCAGCCCGGTGCTGGACCAGCTGATCGTCCGGGAGCTGCTGCTCCGGGTCGAGGAGGTGCGGGCCGAGCGCGCCGCGACCCTGCTGCGCAACCAGGACGCGCTCGCCGCCGCGCTGCGGGACCTGCTGCCCGGCTGGGAGTTCCGGCTGCCGGACGGCGGCATGTCGCTGTGGGCGCGCCTGGACGCGCCGGTCGCCACGATGCTCGCCGAGGCCGCCGAGCGCCTCGGCGTGCGGGTCGTCGCGGGCCCGGTCTTCGGGGTGGACGGCGTCCTGGAGGACTACGTCCGGCTGCCCTACGTCCTCCCGCCGGCCACCCTGCGGGGCGCGGTCGAGCGGCTCGCGCTCGCCTACCGCGAGGTGCAGGCGGCACCGGCCCCCCGTCCGCTGCCCGCCTACGTCTGACCGCCGCCCGGGCTCCGCGCGCTACGGCGCCCGCTGGATGTAGTCGACGAGGTGCTCGCGATCGCTCTCCAGTTCGTCGATGGCGCTCTTGACGACGTCGCCGATGCTGACGATGCCGGCCAGACGCCCGCCGTCGAGGACGGGGACGTGCCGGAACCGGTTCTCGGTCATGGTGCGGCGCAGGTCCTCGACCTTGTCGGCCGGGCCGCAGGTACGCACCTCGGTGGTCATGATCTCGGAGACGGGCTGGTCGAGCAGCGCCGCGCCGCGGTCGTGCATGCGCCGCACGACGTCGCGCTCGGTCACGATGCCGGCGATGGACGCGCCGTCCGGCGACACCACCGCCGCCCCGATGTTGTGCTCGGCCAGGACGGCGAGCAGCCGACGCACGGTGGCGTCCGGGGTCACCGTCGCCACCGCGTCTCCCTTCCTCCGCAGGATGTCGCGAATCCGCATGCCTCACGCTCCGGTGCCGGTCTCGGACCCGCGGCGGTCGTCCGCCGGGGGGTTCGTTCCTGACAAGGTCGCATGGTTCGGCGTCCGGGAAAACCCCGGCACGGTACATCATTTCCGGACCGGCGGCGGCCCGGTGACGCGCCGGGCGATGCCCGGCGCGTCCTGACACGTCGTGTTCTCCCGACCCCGGTCCGTGGAAGTGGATCACCGGTCACGTAGTGTGGTCTCTTGATCACTCAGTGAACGCCGTCCGAAGGTGACCAGGGAGCCCGCCGTGCCCGTTTCCCGCATCGTGATCGTGGGCGCCGGCTTCGCCGGCTACAACACCGCCCGCACGCTGGAGCGCCTGCTCCGGCCCGCCAAGGCCGAGATCGTCATGATCGCGCCGTTCGGCTACACGCTGTACCAGCCGCTGCTGCCCCAGGTGGCGGGCGGGCTGCTGGACCCGCGCGCCATCGCCGGGCCGCTGCACCGGCTGCTGGGCCGCACCCAGCTGCTGCCCGGCAAGGCGCGCGGCGCCGACCTGCACGAGCGGGTCATCGACGTGGAGAAGATCGACGGCACGAAGGTGTCGCTGCACTACGACCGGCTGGTGCTCGCGGCCGGCAGCGTCACCCGGACGTTCGACATCCCCGGGCTGAAGGAGCACGCGCACGGGCTGAAGAACCTCGCCGAGGCGGTCTACCTGCGCGACCACGTCATCGCGCAGCTGGAGCTGGCCAACGCCAGCATGGACGCGGGGGAGCGGGCGGCGCGGCTGGGGTTCCTCGTCGTCGGCGGCGGCTACTCGGGCGTGGAGACCTGCGCGAACCTGCAGCTGCTCACCACCAAGGCGCTGCGCCGCTTCCCCCGGCTGGACCCGGCGCTGCTGACCTGGACGCTGATCGACATCGCGCCGAAGCTGCTGCCCGAGCTGGGGGAGCGGCTCGGCCGGGACGCGATGCGGCTGCTCGGCCGGCGCGGCGTCGACATCCGGCTCGGCACCACCCTGGAACGGCTCGAGCCGCACTGCGCGCACCTGACCGACGGGACCACGCTGCCGTGCCGCACCGCGATCTGGACGGCCGGCGTGACGCCGAGCCCGGTGATCTCCACGCTGAACCTCCCCACCGACCGCGGCCGCGTCAAGGTCGGCGCGGACCTGCGGCTCACCGACTTCCCCGACGTGTTCGCGGTCGGCGACGCGGCCGCCGTCCCCGACCTGGTGCGCGGCGGTGACGCGATGTGCCCGCCGACGGCGCAGCACGCCGTCCGGCAGGCCCGGGTCGCCGCCCACAACGTCGCCGCGTCGCTGCTCGGCCACGAGCCGCGCGAGTACCGGCACAAGGACCTCGGCCTGGTGGTCGACCTCGGCGGCGCGCAGGCGGTCGCGCGGCCCTTCGGGAAGGAGCTGACCGGCGTGGTCGCCCAGGCCGTCACGCGCGGCTACCACCTGGCGACGGTCCCGTCGATGTCGGCGCGGGCGCGGGTGCTCGGCCAGTGGCTGATCCACGCGGCGGCCGGCGACGACCTGATCCGGCTCGGGCTGCTCGACCCGCGCACCAGCAGCCTCGTCGACGTCGAGCACAGCTTGTGACGAGGGCGCTGCCTATGCTGCGGGCACCGTTCCCGGCAGGCGCGCCGGCGGGGCGCCGTGCGGCGGCGGCGCTGGCCGCCGCGCTGACCGCGGGCACGGCGGCCGGCTGCGCGTCGGGCGCCTCGGGGAGCCGCGTCGTGAACCTGTACAACGCGCCGCAGGAGAGCATCGGCGCGATCGCCTCCCGGTGCAACCGGGAGGCGCACGGCCGGTACCGGATCGTGCTCAACACCCTGCCGCGCGGCGCCGACGACCAGCGCGAGCAGCTGGTCCGGCGGCTGGCCGCCCGCGACTCCGGGCTGGACGTCCTCGGCCTCGACGTGACGTGGACGGCGGAGCTCGCCGAGGCCGGCTGGATCCGCGAGTGGACCGGCCGGTACGCGCAGCAGGCCCGCGAGGGCACGCTGCCCGGGCCGCTGGGCACCGGGACGTGGCAGGGGAAGCTGTACGCGGCGCCGTACAACACCAACGTCCAGCTGCTGTGGTACCGCTCCGACCTGATGCCCGACCCGCCGACCACCTGGACCGGGCTGATCAAGGAGTCGCAGCGGCTCGCCGCCGCGGGCCGGCCGCACTACGGCGAGGTGACCGGCGCGCAGTTCGAGGGGCTCGTCGTCTGGTTCAACAGCCTCGTCGCGTCCGCCGGGGGGCGCATCCTCAGCCCCGACGGCCGCCGGGTCGACCTCGGGCCGTCCGCGCTGACGGCGCTGCGGACGATGCGGCAGTTCGCCCGGTCCGCCGCCGCCGACCCGTCGATGTCCAACACCAAGGAGGACGACGCGCGGCTGGCGGTGGAGTCCGGGCGCGGCGCCTACGAGATCAACTGGCCGTTCGTGTACGCCTCGATGGCCAAGATGAAGCCCGGGATGCTGAAGCGGTTCAAGTGGGCGCCCTACCCCGGCATCACCGGGCCGGGTCGGGCGCCGCTCGGCGGGGCGAACTTCGCCGTCAGCGCCTACTCGGCCAAGCCGGACGCCGCGTTCCAGGCCGCGCTGTGCCTGCGGGACCGGCGCAGCCAGCGGACCGCCGCCATCCAGGACGGGCTGCCGCCGACGATCGAGGCGGTGTACCGGGCGCCCGGCATGGCGAAGGCCTATCCGATGCGGCAGGCGATCCTGGACGCGCTGAAGACCGCCGCGCCCCGCCCGCTGACCCCGACGTACCAGAACGTGTCGACGGTGTCCGCGGAGACGCTGTCGCCGCCGTCGTCCATCGACCCGCCCCGCACGCTGGGCACGCTGCGGGGCCTGATCGAGGACGCGTTGCAGAGCAAGGGGGTGCTTCCATGAACGAGGAGCTGAGCAGCACGGAGGCCATCCCGGTGGTGGGCCGGGAGGCCGCCCCGGCGAGCGCCAACCGGCGGTCGGAGCGGCGGCTCGGCTGGATGCTGTGCGCGCCCGCCGCCGTGGTGATGGTGGCGGTCACCGGCTGGCCGATCGTGTACTCGGTGCTGCTGTCGCTGCAGCGCTTCGACCTGCGGTTCCCCGCCCGCAAGGCATGGATCGGGATGGACAACTACGCGACCGTGCTGAGCAGTTCGTTCTGGTGGAACGCGTTCGCCGTCACGATGCTCGTCACCGTCGTCAGCGTCGCGGTCGAACTGGTCCTCGGCATGGTGATCGCGCTGGTGATGTACCGGACGATCGTGGGCCGCGGGCTGGTCCGGGCGGTGGTGCTCATCCCGTACGGGATCGTCACCGTCGCCGCCGCCTACGGCTGGAAGTACGCCTGGACGCCCGGCACGGGCTTCTTGACCCGGCTGCTGCCGGCCGGGTCGGCGCCGCTCACCGACCATTTCCCGGCCATCGGGATCGTCATCCTCGCGGAGATCTGGAAGACGACCCCGTTCATGGCGCTGCTGCTGATGGCGGGGCTGGCGCTCGTCCCCGAGGACGCGCTGAAGGCCGCCTCGATGGACGGCGCCACGGCCTGGCAGCGCTTCATCCGGATCACGCTGCCGCTGATGAAGCCCGCGATCCTGGCCGCGCTGCTGTTCCGCACGCTGGACGCGTTCCGGATCTTCGACGACATCTTCGTGCTCACCAACGGCGCGCAGAACACCAGCTCGGTGTCGCTGATCGCCTACCACAACCTGATCGGCGGGCTGAACCTCGGCATCGGCTCCACCATGTCGGTGCTGATCTTCATCACCGTCGCCCTGATCGCGTTCGTGTTCGTCAAGGTGCTCGGCACGAGCGCGCCCGACGCGGGGAGGCGCTGATGGACCGGACCGCGGGCGGCATCACCCGCTGGAGCGTCGTCAACCTGCTCGTCCTGCTGTACGCGCTGGTCCCGGTGGTGTGGATCGCGTCGCTGTCGTTCAAGGACCCGTCCACCTTCGCCGAAGGCACGTTCTTCCCGACGAGGTGGACGTGGCGCAACTACCGGGGCATCTTCGACAACGCCGACTTCGTGCGCGGGCTCGGCAACTCGATCGGCATCGGACTGGTCTCCACCGTGGTCGCCATCGCCATCGGCACGATGGCGGCGTACGCGGTGGCCCGGCTGGACTTCCCCGGCAAGCCGCTGGTGCTCGGGCTGTCCCTGCTGATCGCGATGTTCCCGCAGATCTCGCTGGTCACCCCGCTGTTCGAGATCGAGCGGTCGCTCGGGCTGTTCGACACCTGGCCGGGGCTGATCCTGCCGTACATCACCTTCGCGCTGCCGCTGACCATCTACACGCTGTCGACGTTCTTCAGGGAGATCCCATGGGATCTGGAGAAGGCCGCCAAGATGGACGGTGCCACGCCCTTGCAGGCGTTCCGGCTGGTCATCGTGCCGCTGGCCACGCCGGGCGTGGTGACGACCGCGATCCTGGCGTTCATCGTGTGCTGGAACGACTTCCTGTTCTCGATCTCGCTGACGTCCTCCAGCCGGGCCCGGACCGCGCCGGCGACGATCTCGTTCTTCACCGGCTCCTCGCAGTTCGAGAACCCGACCGGGTCGATCGCCGCGGCCGCCATCGTCATCACGATCCCGATCGTGGTGTTCGTGCTGGTGTTCCAGCGCCGGATCGTCGCCGGTCTGACGTCCGGCGCGGTGAAGGGCTGAGGGGGAGCGATGGCTGAGATCGTTCTGTCCGGGGTGACCAAGCGCTACCCCGACGGCACCACCGCCGTGCAGGACCTGGACCTGACGATCGCCGACCGGGAGTTCATCATCCTGGTCGGCCCGTCCGGCTGCGGGAAGTCGACCACGCTGAACATGATCGCGGGGCTGGAGGACATCAGCGAGGGCGAGCTGCTGATCGACGGCCGGCGGGTCAACGACCGGGCGCCCCGCGACCGCGACATCGCGATGGTGTTCCAGTCCTACGCGCTGTACCCGCACATGACCGTCCGGGAGAACATCGGCTTCCCGCTGAGGCTGGCCCGGATGGACAAGGCGGAGGCCCGCGCGAAGATCGAGGAGGCGGCGCGGATCCTGGCGATCGAGCCGTTCCTGGACCGCCGGCCCGCGCACCTGTCGGGCGGGCAGCGCCAGCGGGTCGCGATGGGGCGCGCGATCGTCCGCAACCCCAAGGCGTTCCTGATGGACGAGCCGCTGTCGAACCTGGACGCCAAGCTGCGGGTGCAGATGCGCACGATGATCTCGCGGCTGCAGAACCAGCTCGGCACCACCACCGTGTACGTCACCCACGACCAGACCGAGGCGATGACGCTCGGCGACCGGATCGTGTTGATGCGGCGCGGGGTCGTCCAGCAGGTGGGCACTCCGGAAGAGCTGTACGACCACCCGCACAACCTGTTCGTGGCGGGGTTCATCGGCTCGCCGGCGATGAACTTCCTGCCCGCCGAGGTCTCCGGCGGCGCGCTGCACTCGGTGCTCGGCGAGATCCCGCTGTCGGAGCGGATGCGGCGGGCTCTGGCGGCGCACCGCTCGCCGGACCGGGTCGTGCTGGGCGTCCGGCCGGAGGCGTTCGCCGACGCCCGGCTCGACCGCCGCGAAGGGGACGGCGGCCGGCTCACCTTCGGCGGCCGCGTGGAGATCCTGGAGTCGCTCGGCGCGGAGAAGCTCGCCTACATCGACCTGGAGCCGGGCACGACGGTCGACTCCGAGCACCTCGAGGACGCCTTCCAGGGCCATTCGCACCGGCACGCGCAGATCGTCGCGCGCCTGGACCCGAGGTCCGGGGCGGGCGAGGGCCGGATGCTCGAGCTGGAATACGACCCCGAGTCGATCCACCTGTTCGAGCCGGAGACCGGCCTCAACCTCACCGAGAACACCTGACCCCTCCGCCGCCGCGTGCTTCGTTGACTTGCGGCGAGTCGTCGTTATGAGGGCCGCCTTAACGACGACTCGCCGCAAGTGAACGTCGTTCAGGGGGCGAGGAGGGTGCGGAGGGAGCGGAGGGCGGGGGTGAGGAGGCGGCCCGCCGGGGAGGCGTGGGCCAGGGCGGCGCGGGCGGCGTTGGCTCCGCAGCCGCCGTGCACGCCGCCGCCCGGGTGCGCGGACGCCGACGCCAGGTACAGGCCGGCGACGGGCGTCTCGGCGCGGCCGAGCCCGGGGACGGGCCGGAACACCAGCTGCTGGTGGACCATCGCGGTGCCGCCGTTCAGCGCGCCGTTGACCAGGTTGGCGTTGTGCTCGGCGAACGCCGGAGGGGCGATGATCCGGCGGGCGGCGACGCGGTCGCGGAAGCCGGGCGCGAGGCGCTCGATCACGTCCTCGACGCGGCGGGCCATGGCGTCCTGCTCGCGCTCGTCCCAGGCGCCGGTGATGCCGTCGGGACCGGCGTCGCCCTTCACCCGGTGCGGGACGTGCGTGTACGCCCACACCGACTCGGTGCCCGCGGGGGAGCGGGCGGGGTCGGCGGTCGTCATCTGGCCGAGCAGCGCGAACGGCTCGGACGGGACGCGCCCGGTGGCGATCTGGCCGCTGTAGTCGGTCATGGCGTCCATGCCGGGGGACAGGTGGACGGTCCCAGCCCGCGCCGCGTCCGGCGAGGTCCACGGGATCGGCCCCGACAGCGCCCAGTCGACCTTGAAGGTGGCGTGGTCCCAGGTGAAGCGGCGCATGTCCTCGCGCAGCGAGGCCGGTAGGTCGGACCAGCCGACCAGGCCGCCGTACAGGGCGGGCGCCGACACGTCTGCCAGCACCGCCTTCGCGGCCTGCACCGGCTCGCCGGACGCGGTCCGCACCCCGAGCGCCCGACCGTTCCGCACGATCACCGCCGAAACGGGCGTGCCGCAGCGGACCTTCCCGCCGCGCGCCTCCAGCCGCCGCACGAGCGCGGCGGTCAGCTCGCCCGCGCCGCCCTCCGGCACCGGCCACCCGTGCCGTTGCCCGATCATCGCGAGCAGCCAGCCGAACACCGAGCCGCCAGTGCTCTCCGGGAACATGTCGGTGTGCAGCGCCGACCCGGCGAGCAGCAGTGGCCCGCCGGATCCCGTGAACTCCTGCTCCCCGAAGGTCCGGACGGGCGCCAGCAGCGACCGCAGAACGCGCAGCCCGCCCGCCCGGCGCGCCGACGCGGCCAGCGGCAGCGCGGCCTTGACCGGAGGGAACGGGGTGAAGAGGGCGCGCAGCACCTCGTCCCCCATCTGCTCCCACAGCTCCCACAGACGCAGCCACGCCTCGCCGTCGCCCGCGCCGAGCGCGTCGAGGCTCGCGGCCGTCGCGTCCGGGTCGCGTTCCAGCACGGCGCAGCGTCCGTCCGGCAGCGGATGGGCCAGGACCGCCGGGGCGTGCTTCCAGCGCAGCCCGTGCTGCTCCAGGCCGAGCCCCCGCATCACCGGCGACGCCACACCCAGCGGGTAGAACGCGCTGCACAGGTCGCTGACGTAGCCGGGGTGGACGCCCCGGTCGCTGCGCACCGCGCCGCCCGGATCGGGCTGCGCCTCCAGCACCAGGACGTCCCAGCCCGCGTCGGCCAGCAGGTTGGCCGCCACCAGCCCGTTGGGCCCCGCGCCGACGACCACGGCGTCCGCCATCTCGCGCCGCCTCCCAAGATCACCCTAGGGCGTGTGCGGGCGTCCTACCCCGGCTCGGGCGCCCTAGCCCGCGTCGAAGCGGGCGAGCAGCCGCATCACGCGCGGGGACAGCCGGGACGTCAGGTAGCTCAGCCGCGCCTCCGGGGTGACCGGCACGACCGCCCGGTCGTCGCGCACCGCGTTGACGATCTGCTTCGCGACGCCCTCCGGGCCGAAGCCCCGCAGCGCGTACGCCCGCGCCGCCTTCTCCCGGCTGCGCGCCTGCTCCTCCGTCCCGCGCCCCACGAACCGGGACGTGCGGGTGATGTTGGTGTTGACGATCCCGGGGCAGATCGCGGTGACGCCGATGCCCTTGCCCTTCAGCTCCGCGCGCAGGCACTCCGACAGCATCAGCACCGCCGCCTTGCTGGTGGCGTAGGCGGGCAGCGTGCGGGACGGGGTGAACGCGGCGGCCGAGGAGGTGTTGACGATGTGGCCGCCCTGCCCCCGCTCCACCATCTGCGCGGCGAACAGCCGCGACCCGTGCACGACGCCCCACACGTTCACGCCGAGGACGGCCTTCCAGTCGCCGACCGTGTGGTCGAGGAACGACCCGGCCATGCCGATCCCGGCGTTGTTCACCACGACGTCGGGGACGCCGTGGTCGTGCAGGACGGACTTGGCGAAGTCCTCCATCGCGGCGGCGTCGGACACGTCCACCTGGTATGGGTGCCCGGCCGGGCCGATGAGCCCGGCGAGTTCGGCGGTGCGCTGCGCGGTGGCCAGGTCGAGGTCGGCGGCGACGACCTCCGCGCCCTGCTCGGCGAACGCCAGCGCGGTGGCGCGGCCGATGCCGCTGCCGGCGCCGGTGACCACGACGAGCGAGCCGTCGAAGGCGCGCCGGTCGCCGGCGACGCGGGCGCGCTTCAGCGCGCGGGACTCGGCGGCGGTGAGCGGCCCGCCCTGGACGCCGGTGATGTGCTCGTGGATCCAGCGGGCGACGACGTCCGGGTGGCTGCGCGGCACCCAGTGGCCGGCCGCGAGCGGGCGCAGCGACAGGTCCGGCACGCGCGCGGCCAGGCCGCCGACCAGGTGCGGCGACACGAACAGGTCCTTCGTCGGGACGATGACCTGCGTGGGCACGTCGGTGCGGCGGTCGCGCGGGCGGCGCAGCCGCTGCACCATGTTCGCCCGGTAGAGGCCGACGCCGGACGCGCCGTCGCGCGCCATCGTCCGCGCCGGGTGGCCGTCGCGGGGGGCGACGCCCTCGCCGAGCTCCAGGGCGCGGCTGAACGGCCTGGACAGCCCGGCGAGCCACATCAGCTCGGGCAGGACGGGCGTCTGGAAGAAGTAGATGTACCAGGACCGCACGCCCTGCCCGGCGGCGCGCTTGAGGTTCGCCGGGGTCGGGTGGGCGAGGTTGCGCCGCGTCCAGTGCGCCACGTGGTCCAGGCACGGACCGGAGATGGAGGTGAACGAGGCGAACCGCTCCGGCATCGTGCAGGCCGCCTCCCACGACTGGATCGAGCCCCAGTCGTGCCCGACGAGGTGCACCTTGCGCTCGGGCGCCGTGGCGTCCAGCACCGCCCGCATGTCGGACATCAGGTAGTCGAAGGTGTAGCGCTTGCGCCCGAACGGCCGGGACGACGCGCCGGCGCCGCGCACGTCGTAGCGGACGACGTGGTACCGGCCGGCGAGCCGCGCGGCGACCTCGTCCCACACCGCGTGGGTGTCCGGGTACCCGTGCATGAGCAGGACGGTCGGCCTCGACGGGTCGCCCTGCTCGTAGACGGCCAGGTCGACGCCGTCGCCGCGGACCCGCCGCCGCCTCACCGGCGCCGCGGCGGCGGCGCCCGGGGCGCCCGGAGCTCCGGGGGTGATCGTCTGCGTCATTGCGCCTCCCGTCGCGCCCACCGGTGCACGTGGGGCAGGTCGTCGTCGAGCCAGTAGGCGTCGTCCTCGGTGACCACGAGGATCTCCTCGAACTTCACGCCGACGCCGCGGAACCCGATGTGCGGTTCCACCGCCCACAGCCCGGGCGTCGGGGGGTGCTGGGACTGCGCGGCCCCGTTCCAGAGGGGGGAGCGCCCTTCGAGGCGCTCCTTGACCAGTTCGCGGCCGATGGTCTGCAGGAACCGTACACCGAACGGGAATCCGACGCCCTTGGGAAGGATGCCGCCGATGATCCCGACCTGGTGGCCGATGACCCGTCCGGGGTACTTGGCGTGCCGGTTCTCGTAGCCCTGCCGCTCGATCAGGGCGTCGACCTCGGCGTAGATGTCGGCGAAGGTGCGGCGCTCGCGGACGAGGCCGAGGATCAGCGTGCGGTAGGAGGCGAGGTCGGCGTCGAGCCGGTCCCAGATGCGGTTCTCGCCGAGGACGCCGCCGTAGCCGATGTCGGCGGAGTAGCCGTGGCGCACCGGCGCCATGTCGAGGATGTAGGGCATGCCCTCCTCCAGCCGGGTCGCGCTGGGGAGGAACTGGGTCGGGAGCCTGAAGCCCCGGAACGCCGACCGGTCGCCGAACCAGGCGAACGGGGTGTGGAGCCAGTCGTCGACGCCGTGCGCGCGCAGCCAGCGGCGCATGCGGCGGCACGCCTCCCGCTCGGTCACGCCCGGTTCGAGGGTGGCGGCGACCTCGTCGGCGCACTGGTAGCACAGGCGCTGCACTTCGCGGAATCGCTCCAGCTCCGCCTCGTCATGCGTGCGGGCGAGCGTCACATTATTGGACACGGTGTTAATTAACCGCCGTCCTTGAACCTCGGTCAAGAGGGACGCGCGTGACCCTCGCCACCCGCGGACGCGGCGAGGGCCCGTACGGCGCGGCGGTACGGGCCCTCGGGGGAGGTCTCCGGGGAGCCTCCGGTCGGCGGTGTCGGTGCGGGACTCAGTACGGGTCGTAGCCCGCGGCCTGCGCGGCGGGGGACCGTTTCAGGTAGTCCAGCGCGCGCGGCGTCGAGCAGACCTTGGACGGGTGGTGGTTCGGCTTCAGGTAGACGGGCGCCTCGCCGAGCAGCAGCTTGAAGATGCCGGGCACGTGGCCCCGCCGGACGGACCGGCGGTACGAGCGCACCACCCGCAGCGGCGTGATCCGCTTCGTCACCGTCGGGTCCTGCTTCATCAGGTACAGCGACCCGCCGATCAGCGCCCAGTACAGGAAGAACAGCGAGACCACCCAGGCCGCCACGCGGGTCGGGTAGCGCCCGCCCATCGCCCTGTAGACGTCGAACACCACCGACCGGTGCTCGACCTCCTCGGCGCCGTGCCAGCGCAGCAGGTCCAGCATCGTGGAGTCGACGCCGGCCTCCTCCAGCCGGTCGTTGTCCATGATCCACTGGCCGAGCACGGCGGTGTAGTGCTCGATCGAGGCGACCGCCGCCAGCTCGAACCGCAGCCGGCGCCGCCACGCCCGCGGGTTCCTCTCCTTCAGCGCCGCCATCTGCGCGGGCCGCTCGGCGTTGCCCTTGGCCATCTCGTCGGTGATCTTCGAGATGTCGATGCCGTTCGTCTCCAGGATCTGGTCGAGCACGCCCTGGTGCGACCGGGCGTGCACCATCTCCTGGCCGATGAACCCCCTGATCTCCTCCAGCAGCCGCTCGTCCCCGATGTACGGGCGGGCGTCCTTGACGCACTGGATGAACCACTTCTCGCCCTCGGGCAGGACGATGTGGAAGGAGTTGATGATGTGGGTGGCGAGCGGATCGCCGGGCACCCAGTGCAGCGGTGTGGACGACCAGTCGAAGGAGACCCGCCGAGGCTTGATCGGGGGATGGCGCTCGTCGATGCCGGCCGCCGCTCCGCCGCCTGTCAGGGGCCTCGTCATTCCCTAGTCCTCCTGCTTCGCGCGCCCGGGGCCGGACGCGGCGTTGGGGTGCACGCGCGCGTCATTGCGTAGGGGGAGCAGTCAACTCCTGTGGCGGGCCCGGTGTCTTGAGGACGGACCAACAAGTTACCGATTGGTTTTCGGCCCGAGATGACAAAGGGCCGCCGATCAGCACGGATGTCAGACGCGGATCCGCTCCGCCCCCGTGTAGACGTTCATCGTGTCCCCGCGCAGGAAGCCGACCAGCGTCATGCCGGCGTCCTCGGCCAGCTCGACCGCCAGCGAGGAGGGCGCCGACACCGCCGCCAGTACCGGGATGCCCGCGGTCATCGCCTTCTGGGTCAGCTCGAACGACGCGCGCCCGCTGACCATGAGGATCTTACCGGCCAGCGGCGGCAGGCCCTGGCGCAGGGCCCACCCCACGACCTTGTCGACGGCGTTGTGCCGCCCGACGTCCTCGCGCACCGCCAGCAGCCCGCCGTCGGCGTCGAACAGGCCGGCCGCGTGCAGCCCGCCCGTCCGGTCGAAGACCCGTTGCGCGGCGCGCAGCCGGTCCGGCAGCGCGGCCAGCACGTCCGGGGTGAGCCGGACGGGATCGGCGGCCACCTCGTACGGCCGGTCGGTCCGCAGCGCCTCGATGCTCGACTTCCCGCACACCCCGCACGCGCTCGTCGTGGTGAACGCGCGCGTCATCGCGTCGTCGGGCGGCGCCACCCCGGGGGCCAGCACGACGTCCAGGGTGTTCTGCTCCTGGGTGTCCGCGCAGTAGCGCATGGCGGTGAGGTCGGCCGCCCCTCGGATGACGCCCTCGGCCGCCAGGAACCCGGCGACCAGGTCGAAGTCGTGGCCCGGGGTGCGCATCGTGATGGTCAGCGGCTTGCCCGCGACGCGGATCTCCAGCGGCTCCTCCACGGCCAGCGTGTCGGGCCGGCGCCCGGCCGTCCCGCCGGCGCCCAGCCGCAGGACCGGCTTGCGCACGGTGATCCGCCCCATGGACGCAACGGTACCCCGCCGCCCCGAGCCGAGGAAATGTCCGGGGGCGGCGGGAAGGTCAGTCGGGGACGCCGCGGGGGCGGGGCGTCCGCCAGCCGTACCGCATCGCCAGTACCCGCAGCGCGAACGCCAGGACGGCCGCGCCGGCGGTGACGGCGCCGCCGTGCAGCCCGGCCGACGAGGCGCCGGCCGTCACGGCGGCGCCGAGCATCGCCGGCAGCGCGTACAGCTGCCGGTCGTACAGCACCGCGGGGATCTGCCCGCTCAGCATGTCGCGCAGGATGCCGCCGCCCACCGCGGTCACGACCCCGAGCAGCACCGCGTGCAGCGGCGACAGCCCGTGGTCCAGGGCCTTCACCGTCCCGGTCGCGCAGAACAGCCCGAGGCCCGCCGCGTCGAACAGCAGAACCGCCGGCAGCAGCCGGGCGACCTGCGGATGCCAGAAGAACACCAGCGCCGACGCGACCAGCGGCACCAGCACGTAACCGAGGCTGGTGAACGCCGCAGGCGGGACCGCGCCGATCATCAGGTCCCGCAGGATCCCGCCGCCCAGCGCGGTGATCTCCGCGAGCACCACCATCCCGACGACGTCCAGCCGCTTGCGGACGGCGGCGAGCGCGCCCGAGACCGCGAACACGAAGATGCCGGCCAGGTCCAGCACCTGCGGGACGTCCAGTCGGCTCACCCGGGGCCCCGGGACGGGACGCGCGGGGCGGCGGCGCGGCTCAGTCGCGCCGGTCGGTGCGGTCGATGTTCCAGTTCGCCACCACCGCCGCGAACGGCGGAATGATCATCGCGAACACCGACATCGCGATCGCGGCGGTCGTCGAGTACAGCCGGACGACCGTCCAGGCCAGGACGATGAAGGTGAGGCACGTCCCCATCATGATCCCGTACGCGAGCTTGCGCCGCCTCATACCCCCACCGTACGTCGCGCGGCGCCGCGCCGCGGGCACGGCCGGTCACGGCGCGCCCCGGTTCCGGACGATCACATGAGAGCGGGCTGAGAGTTGCCTAAGGATCAAAGGCGGAGCGCGGTTTCCGCCGCGGAAGTGCCCTAAATTCGCGTGGGTCACGTTGATCGTCCCCGCACAGAAATGTTCTCCACCTGTACGCCATGAGCACGAACTCGAACAAGAAGAAGCAGGTCAAGGCCGGACTCAAGCGAAGGGGAAATCTGCTCGCGGCGGCATTGCGGCCGCCCGTCCGAACGTATCCGCAGGCCCGGTCGCCGGAACCGGCCGCCGACGCGGGAGCCGACGAGATCGCGCCCTCGAAAGTGCCCCGGCTCGTCGAGTCGCCCGTCTTCCTGCTCTGCCCGCAGCGCTCCGGCTCCACCCTGCTGCGGGTGCTGCTGAACAGCCACTCGCAGATCCGGGCGCCCCACGAGCTGCACCTGCGCCACCTGCGGGTGAGGCCCGGGCGCGACTTCGCCGTCGACGTCATGGGCGAGCTGGGCCTGGACGTCCGCGAGCTGGAGTACATGCTCTGGGACGGCGTGCTGCGGTTCGAGCTCCAGCGCAGCGGCAAGGCGCAGATCGTCGACAAGACGCCGTCGAACGCGCTGGTGTGGCGGCGGCTGTCCGCGGCGTGGCCCCGGGCGCGCTACATCTTCCTGCTGCGCCACCCCGCCGCGATCGTCCAGTCGGTCCTGGCGCGGCGGGAGAACGCCGTGCGTGACGAGGTCGTCCCGGAGGTCCTCCGCTACGCGCGGGACATCGAGGCGGCCCGGCACGAGCTCCCCGGGCTCACCGTCCGGTACGAGGAGCTGACGGCGGAGCCGGACCGGGTGACCAAGGAGGTCTGCTCGTTCCTCGACGTGGAGTGGGAGCGCTCGATGCTGGACTACGGCAGGCACGACCACGGGCCCTACCGCCCCTACTTCGGCGACTGGAGCGAGAACCTCAGGTCGGGGACGGTGCGGGCGGCGCGGCCGCTGCCCGGCGCGGCGGAGGTGCCGCCGGAGCTGCGGGAGGTCGCGGCGGCGTGGGGCTACCTCGGCCGGGCCTGACGCCCGGCGGGTCGCCGGCCCCTCGCGGGCCGGCGGCCGCGGGCGGTGCTCGCGGAGGCGCACGGGAATCGAACCCGCCGTCCCGAGATGCTCGGGACCAACGGTTTTGAAGACCGCGGAGGCCACCAGGCGCTCGCGCGCCTCCGCCGCGATCCTAGTCGATCACCCCGCGTAGAGGTCCTCGAGGGCGGCGGCGTACTTGCCGTGCACGACCCGGCGCCGCAGCTTGAGGGTCGGGGTCAGCTCCTCGCTCTCGGCCGTCCACTCGGCGGGCAGCAGGCGCCACTTCTTGACCTGCTGGACGCGCGCGAGCCGGGCGTTGGCGTCCTCGACGGCCTTGCCGACCTCCTCCAGGACGAGGGGGTGCTCGGCCAGCGCGGCGAGGTCGGTGGTCTCGATCCCGTGCGCGGCGGCCCAGACCGGCGCGACCTCGCCGTCCAGGGTGATCAGCGCGACGACGTAGGGGCGGCGGTCGCCGAAGGCGAGGGCCTGGCCGACCAGCGGGTGCTCCTTGAGGTGGTTCTCGACCATCGACGGCGCGATGTTCTCGCCGCCGGCGGTGATGATCAGTTCCTTCTTGCGGTCGACGACGGTCAGGAACCCGTCCTCGTCGAGGCGTCCGACGTCGCCGGTGTGCACCCAGCCGTCGGCGTCGATGAGCTCGGCGGTGGCCTCGGGCCGGTTCAGGTAGCCGGGGGTGCAGGTGGCGCCGCGCACCAGGATCTCGCCGTCCTCGGCGAGCGTCAGCTCGACGCCGTCGAAGGGGCGGCCGACGGTGCCGAGCTTGAAGGAGTCGGCGAGGTTGGCGGTGATGGCGCCGGTGGTCTCGGTCATCCCGTAGGCGTCGAAGATCTTCAGGCCGAGGCCGGCGAAGAACCGGGCGACCTCGACCGGCAGCGGCGCGGCGGCGCTGGAGGCCTGCTTGACGCGGTCCAGGCCGAGCAGCGCCCGCATCGGGGTCAGCACGGCGGCGTCGGCGGCCTCGAACGCGGCGGTGGCCTCGGGGGTGAGGGTGTTGCCGAACTCCTGGCCGGACACGTACGCGCGGCCGGCCTCCAGCGCGCCCGCGACGGCGGCCTTCTTCGCCGGGTCCTGCTCGGCGGACAGCACCGCCTGGATGCCCGCCATGATCTTCTCCCAGACGCGCGGGACGCCGAAGAACGAGTGCGGGCGCACCTCGGCCAGCACCGTGGTCAGCTGCGCGGGGTCCGGGCAGAAGTGGACGTGCGAGGCGAGCCGGACGGGCAGGTAGTAGCTGAGGACGCGGTCGGCGATGTGCGCGAACGGCAGGTAGGAGACGCCGGACGGGTGGTCGGGCAGCACCGAGCTGCGCTGCACCATCGCGGCCTCGTGCAGCACCATCGAGTGGGTGATGAGGACGCCCTTGGGGTCGCCGGTGGTGCCGGAGGTGTAGAGCAGGGTGACGGTGTCCTCCGGCTGCACGGCCTGCCAGCGGCGGTCGATCGCGGCGGGGTCGGCGGCCAGCTCGCCGCGGCCGAGGGCGGTGAAGCTGTCCCAGCTCAGGTAGCGATCGTCGTCGTCCGGGCAGGCGGCGGCGTCCACCACGATGATCTTGCGCAGGTGGGGCAGCCGGTCCAGGACGGGCTGCCAGCGGGCCAGCTGGTCGGCGCCGTCCAGCACGGCGTACCTGGCCTCGCAGTGGCCGGCCACGTAGGCGACCTGGTCGGGCGCGAGGGTGGCGTACACGGTGGTCGGCACGCCGCCGGCGTGCACGGCGCCGAGGTCGGCCAGCACGTGTTCGGACCGGTTCGGCATCATCAGCGCGACCACGTCGCCGCGGCCGAGGCCCAGGGCGGCGAAGCCGGCGGCGGTCTCCAATGCCCGGCCGCGGGTGTCGGCCCAGGTGAGCGTCCGCCATCGCCCGTCGACGCGGTCGGAGTAGGCCGGCTTCTCCCCGTGTTCCGAAGCGGTGGCGGCGAGGCCGGTGCAGACCGTCTGCCCCTCGACGGCCCGGTCCAGCTCGTCCCTCTGCTCCTGGATCCCCATATGGCGCCCCTTGAGTAAGTGATGACTTGCAGAACAGGATCGCACCATGCCGAACGGCGTTCGGACAAGCCCTTCCGGCATTTTCCGCTGGTCGCGCCCGCCAGCGACCCCTGGGTGACCGGACCCGTACAGTCCGTTTGTTGATCATTTGTGGTAGTTGTGCGTTAAATCTCCTGGTGACCCGTCTCGTCCGAGCAGCCCGCCTCACCCAGTACGCCCACGGCGGCGGCTGCGCGTGCAAGATCCCGCCCGGCGAGCTGGAGAACGTCGTGGCCGGCCTCACCGGCGGCGGGGACCCGCTGGTGATCGGCGGCGCGGACGGCGACGACGCGGCGGTGCTGCGCCTGGCCGGCGGGCGCGCGGTGGTGTCCACCGCCGACTTCTTCACCCCCGTCGTCGACGACGCCTACGACTGGGGCCGGATCGCCGCCGCCAACGCCCTGTCGGACGTGTACGCCGTCGGCGGGGAGCCGCTGATGGCGCTGAACCTGCTCGGCTGGCCCCGCGACGCGCTGCCCGCCGAGCTGGCCCGCGAGGTGCTGCGCGGCGGCCGGGACGTGGCCGACCTGGCCGGCTGCGCCATCGCCGGCGGGCACAGCATCGACGACCCCGAGCCCAAGTACGGCCTCGCGGTGACCGGCGTCGCCGACCCCGACCGGCTGCTGCGGCTGGACGCCGGGCGGCCGGGCGTGCCGCTGTCGCTGACCAAGCCGCTCGGCCTCGGCGTGCTCAACGCCCGGCACAAGGCCACCGGCGAGGTGTTCGCCGAGGCCGTCGAGACCATGACGGCGCTGAACGCGGCGGCGGGCCTCGCTGCGCTGGAGCGCGGCGCCGTCTGCGCCACCGACGTGTCCGGGTTCGGGCTCCTCGGCCACCTGTACAAGCTGGCGCGGGCCAGCGGCGTCACCGCCGTCGTGGACGCCGCCGCCGTCCCGTACCTGGACGGGGCGCGCGCCGCCGTCCGGGACGGCTTCGTGCCCGGCGGCACCCGCCGCAACCTCGCGTGGGTCTCCCCGCACACCGAGTTCCGCCGGATCGCCGAGGAGGAGCGGCTGCTGCTGGCCGACGCGCAGACCTCCGGCGGGCTGCTGGTGGCCGGCGAGATCCCCGGCGCCCCGGTGATCGGCGAGCTGGTCCCGCTCGGCCGGCGCCACCTCGTCGTCCGCTAGCCCGCCGCGCGCGGTGCGCGCCGCCGTGTCGGGGCCCGGGGGGCGGGTAGGGCGGGGGAGACCGCCTTCGTTTCCAGGGAGCGGGCATGACCATCGGGGGGATCGTCTCCGCCGTCGTGCTGGGCGCCGTCGTCGGGGCGCTCGGCCGGCTGATCGTGCCGGGCCGGCAGAGCATGCCCGCCTGGCTGACCGTCGCGGTCGGCATCGTGGCGGCCTTCGCCGGGACGGGCCTGTGCGCGATGGTCGGGCTGCGCACGTCCGGCTGGAACTTCTGGGAGACGATCTTCCAGGTCGGCATCGCCGCCGCCGGCGTGTGCCTGGTCGCGGCGTGCTGGCCGCCCAGGAGCCACCGCTAGGCGGGTCCGCCGCCGGGCGCGGCCTGCCGTATCAGGGCGCGGGCGGGCGCAGGACGGGGCGCAGCTCGTCCAGCACCGCGGTGTCCTCGATCGTGGACGGCACCGTCACCTCCGCGCCGTCGGCGATGCCCCGCATCACCCCGCGCAGGATCTTGCCGGACCGCGTCTTCGGCAGCCCCGCGACGACCTCGACCTGCTTCAGCGCCGCGACCGGGCCGACCTGGTCGCGCACCATCCGCACCAGCTCCGCGCCGAGTTCCTCCGGCTCGGCGAGGACGCCGCTCTTCAGCACGACGAAGCCGCGCGGCACCTGGCCCTTCAGCGGGTCCGCGACGCCGATGACCGCGCACTCCGCCACCGCCGGGTGCGCCGCGATGACCTCCTCCATCGTCCCGGTGGACAGCCGGTGCCCGGCCACGTTGATGACGTCGTCGGTGCGGCCCATCACCCACACGTAGCCGTCCTCGTCCACGTGTCCGCCGTCGCCGGTCAGGTAGTGGCCGGGGTGGCGGGTCAGGTACGACTCGACGAACCGCTCGTCGTCCTGCCACAGCGTCGGCAGCGTGCCGGGCGGCAGCGGCAGCCGGATCGCGATGTCGCCGTCGGCGCCGGGCGGGACCGGCGCGCCGTCCGGGCCGAGGACCCGCACGTCGTAGCCGGGCACCGGGACCGACGGCGACCCGGCCTTGACGGGCATCGGCTCCAGGCCGCGCAGGTTCGCCACGATCGGCCAGCCCGTCTCGGTCTGCCACCAGTGGTCGATGACGGGCCGGTCCAGCACCCGCGACGCCCAGTGGTAGGTGTCGGGGTCGAGCCGCTCCCCGGCGAGGAACAGCGCGTCGAGCGCCGACAGGTCGTGCCCGGCGAGCAGCGTCCCGTCCGGGTCCTCCTTCTTGATGGCGCGTATCGCGGTCGGGGCGGCGAACAGCACCTTGACGCGGTGCTGCGCGGCGACGCGCCAGAACGCGCCCGCGTCCGGCGTCCCCACCGGCTTGCCCTCGTACAGCACGGTCGTGCAGCCGGTGAGCAGCGGCGCGTACACGATGTAGGAGTGCCCGACGACCCAGCCCACGTCGGACGCGGCCCAGAACACGTCGCCCGGCCCGACGCCGAACACGTTCTCCATGGACCACCGCAGCGCCACCGCGTGCCCGCCGTTGTCGCGGACGACGCCCTTGGGCCGCCCGGTCGTCCCGGAGGTGTAGAGGATGTAGAGCGGGTCGGTGGCGGCGACGGGCACGCACTCCACCGGACGCGCCGCCTCGACCGCCTCGTCCCACTCCACGTCCCGCGGCCGGACGAGGTCGGCGTGCAGCTGCTCGCGCTGGCGGATCACGCACCGCTCGACCTTGTGCTTGGCCAGCCCCAGCGCCTCGTCCAGCAGCGGCTTGTAGGGGACGACCCGGCCGCCCTCGATCCCGCAGGACGCCGACACGACCGCCTTGGGCCGGGCGTCGTCGATCCGGACGGCCAGCTCGCGCGCCGCGAAGCCGCCGAACACCACCGAGTGGACGGCGCCGAGCCGGGCGCACGCCAGCATGGCGATCACGGCCTCGGGGATCATCGGCAGGTAGATGACGACCCGGTCGCCGCGGTCGACGCCCTGCGCGCGCAGCGCCCCGGCGAACCGCGCGACCAGGTCCCGCAGCTCCCGGTAGGTGTGGGTGCGGACCGTCCCGGTGACGGGGCTGTCGTAGATCAGCGCGGCCTGGTCGCCGCGCCCCTCGTCCACATGCCGGTCCAGGGCGTTGTCGCAGGTGTTCAGCTCACCGCCGGTGAACCAGCGGTAGAAGGGGGGCGCGCCGTCGTCCAGCACCCGGTCGGGCGGGACGAGCCACCGCACGTCGCGTGCCGCCAGGCCCCAGAACCGGGTCGGATCGGCGATGCTGCGTTCGTACGCGGCCGCGTAGGCGCCCATTTCGTCCTCCCGGTGGCGGTGGCCCGGCCCCGATCCGCGTTTCGGGGCGCACCCCTATAGGGCATGGCGCGGGTGCCTTTCGTCAAGGCCCCGCGCCGCCATCTCGTGGTCAGGCCGGACGCTCGTGCGGGTGCCGGACGCCGTGCGCGACGGCGACCGCGGCCGCCAGAACGGCGCCTGCCGCGACGATCCAGAAGCACAGCTCGTAGGCGCCGAGCGTCGGCACCTCCGTCCCCGCGATCACCTTCCCGGCCAGGATCGACGCGGTGACGGCGCCCGCGATGCTGCCGCCGGTGGTGCGGACGAGCGAGTTGATGCCGCTGGCGATGCCGCTCTGGTCCATCGGGACGTGCTGGACGGCGAGCGTGCCGAGCGCGGCGTACGCGATGCCGAAGCCGATGCCCTGGATCGCGCTGAACGCGAGCATGTCGTAGCCGTGCGAGTTCGACAGCGCCAGCCAGGTGTAGCTGAGCCCCGCGAAGACCGAGCCGAGCGCGAGCGTGTAGGCCGGGCCGATGCGCCGGGCGACCCCGCCGGACATCGCGGACGCGACGAGCATCGTGACGGTGCTCGGCAGCATGTAGAGGCCGACGTCCAGCACCGAGCCGCTGAGCCCGTACCCCACCTTGCCGGAGGGGGACTGGACGAAGCCGGAGATGAGGGTGAACGCGGCGAACATGGCGAAGCCGAGCAGCGTCGAGGCGAGGTTGGCCGACAGCGACTTCGGCCCGACCAGCAGGTTCAGCCGCACCAGTGGCTCGCGCACCCGCTGCTCGACGACGACCCACACCGCGCACAGCACGACGGCGGCGGCGAACAGGGCGATCGTCCCGCCGGCCGTCCAGCCCCAGTCGTTGCCCTCGCTGATCGCCAGCAGCAGGCAGACCAGCCAGCCGGCCAGCACGAGCGCGCCGGCCAGGTCGGGCCGCCCGCCCGCGCGGGCGCCGCTGTCGTGCGCGGTGACCGCGACCAGCACGAGGCCGGCCGCGGCGAGCGCGGCGGTGATCCAGAACACCGGGTGGTGGCTGGTGGTGTGGTCGGCGATCAGCCCGGTCACGATCATGCCGGCGCTGCCGCCGACGCCCATGGTGGCGCTGACGATGCCGATGGCGGTGGTGATCCGCTCGCGCGGGAAGGTGTCCCGGATCATCCCGATGGCGAGCGGGATCATCGCGGACGACACGCCCTGCAGGGTGCGGCCGGCGATCAGCACGCCGAGCGAGCCGGACAGGGCGCAGACCACCGAGCCGATCAGCAGCAGCACCAGGACCAGCAGGATCATCTTCTTCTTGCCGTACATGTCGCCGAACCGCGACAGCAGCGGGGTGGCGACGGCGCCGGCCAGCAGGGAGGCGGTGAACACCCATGTCACCGCGGTCACCGAGACGTGGAAGCGGCCCATCAGCTCGGGCAGCAGCGGGATCACCAGCGTCTGCTGGACGGACACCACCATGCCGGCGATCGCCAGCGCGAACAGGGTGAGGCCGGTGCGCGGGGGGCCGGCGGCCTGCCGCCGGGTCGTGGCGGCGGCCGCCGTCTGGGCGCCGGTCATGAAGCCTCCTGGGGGGAAGGTCCCGGTCGGTGGGAGCCCGGGCGTGCTGGGAGAGTCTACTTACTTAAGTTAAGTAAATGCATCGTACAATGGATCACATGTCCACCCCGCCGCGGTCCGCCGCCCACCCGCAGACCGGCGCCGCGGCGCCGCCCGACATCGTGGAGATCGAGCGCGCGCTCAGCCGCGTCGCCCACATGCTCACCCGCGCCAAGCAGCACGACCGGACGGTGGCCGTGGCCGGGGTCCCGGTCGACCGCGCCGCCGTCCCGCTGCTGGGCGCCCTCGCCGACGCGCCCGGCCCGCTGCGGCCGGGGGAGCTGGCCGTCCGGCTGGCGGTGGAGGCGCCGCACGTCACCCGCCAGGTGCAGCGGCTGGAACGGGCCGGCTACGTCGAGCGCGTCCCCGACCCCGACGACGGCCGCGCCCAGCGCGTCCGGATCACCGGCGCGGGGCTGGAGGCCGTCGAGCGGGTCCGCGCGGCCGGCCGCCAGTGGATGGCCGAGGCCCTCGGGGGCTGGTCGCCGCAGGAGCGGTCGCAGCTGGCCGGCCTGGTGCACCGGATGGTCGACGACTTCCTCGCGCACTCCGAGCACCTCGCCCGCTGCGAGGGCCGCGGCGGCGAGTAGGCGGCCCCAGCGCCGACGATTCATCGCCGCCTGCGGTTTACGCGAGGTTAGTGAGATTTATGATCACGCGGTGTGGGCCCGATCGGGTTTCGCTCGGGGGCCCGGCGTCCTTAGGGTTGCCTTCCGTGGACCTTCGTCTGCATTACCCCCGCAATGACGTCCGCGCCGGCGTCCCCGCCCTGCTCGTTCCGCCTGCCGTGTCCGTCGTGTCCGTTGCGACCGCCCCCTTCCCCGCGGCTCCGCGCGCCGCGATCCGGGAAGGGCGCTGATGCAGGTCGTCGCGACCGCCGGCCATCACGGGCACGGCAAGTCCGCCCTGGTGCGCGCCCTGACCGGCATGGAACCCGAGGAGCCCGGCGCCTGGACCGAGCTGCCCTCCGGCCGCCGGCTGGCTTTCGTGGACGTCCCCGGGCACGAACGGTCCGTCCCGGCCATGCTCGCGGGCGTCGGGGCCGTGCCCGCCGTGCTGTTCGCGGTGGCCGCGGACGAGGGCTGGATGCCGCAGTCGCAGGAGCACCTGGACGCGCTCGCCGCGCTCGGGGTCCGGGCGGGTGTGCTCGCGGTGACGCGCTCCGACGTCGCCGACCCCAAGCTCGCGCTGCGCCAGGCCCGCGACCGGCTCGCCGGGACCGCGCTGCGCGGCGTCGAGGCCGTCGCGGTCAGCAGCGTCACCGGCACCGGGCTGGACGAGCTGGCCGCCGCGCTGGACCGGCTCGCCGGACGGCTGCCCGTGCCCGACCCGGACGCGCCGGTGCGGCTGTGGCTGGAGCACGCCTTCACCGCCGGCCGGCAGAGCGTCGTCACCGGCACGCTCGCCGCCGGGCGGATCGCCGTCGGCGACGAGCTGCTGCTCATGCCCGAGGGGCGCCGCGTCCGCGTCCGGACGATCGGCAGCACCGGCGGCCCCCGCGAGAGCGCCACCGGCGTCTCCCGCGTCGTGCTCACGCTGCGCGACGCCGGACGCGTCGCCGCCGGCATGGCGCTGGTCACGCCCGACCGCTGGTCCCTCACCACCTGCGTGGACGTGCGTACCCGGTTCGGCGCGGCGTCCGGCCGGCTGGCGCGGCGGATGACCCTGCACATCGGCGCCGCCGCCGTCCCGGTGCGGCTGCGCCCGCTCGGCCCCGACACCGCCCGGCTCACCCTCAACGCCCGGCTGGCCCTGCACATCGGCGACACCGCGCTGCTGCGCGACCCCGAGCGGCGCGCCATCGCCGGGGTCAGCGTCCTGGACGTGCGCCCGCCGACCCTGGTGCGGCGCGACGCGGGCGCCGCGCGCGCCCGCGAGCTGGCGACCTGGCCCGACCGCCCGGACGGCGCGCTGCTGCTGGGCCGGGGCAGCGTGCTGCGCGCCGCCGAGCTGACCCTGATGGGCTGCGCCCCGCCGGTCGGCGCCGTGGCGCTGGACGGCGGCTGGCCCGCCCCC
>NZ_BAAAMR010000120.1:0-26926 GCF_039529375.1 Actinomadura napierensis | reverse complement strand
GAGGGTGCTGCACTGGGCGGGGGCGGGCGGCGCGGGCGGCGAGATCGCCGCGGTGCTGCGCTGCGTCGCCGGCCACGAGCCGCCGTCCGCGGCCGTCCGCCGGCTGCTGGCGATCGGCCACACCTCCGGCACCGACCTGGCGTGGGGCGTCCTCGCCGGCTGCCGCGCCGCGCTCGCCCTCACCTCCCCCGCCCGCCGCCGTCCCGCGGAGAACACGGCGTGAGCGGGGCCGCGCCCCGGAGGGCGGCGGGGAAACAGGGCGTGAGCGGGCCGGCATGAGCGCGGACTGGGTCGAGGTGCGGCGGGGGGGTTACCGCGATTCGGTCACCCTGATGCGGGTGAGCCGGCTGCTGTCGGAGCGGGCGGACGTGTCGGCGGCGATGACGGCGATGGGCACCGGGCTCAACCTGGAGATGCTCGGCCGGATGGGGTTCGCGGTGCCGGCGGACGCGGGCCCGGCGGACCTGGTCGTCGCGATCCGGGCGGAGGACGGCGGGCTCGACGGGGCGCGGGAGGCGCTGGAGGGGCTGCTGCGGGAGGCCGCGCGCGCACCGGACGGCGGCCCCGATGGACTCCTCGGTGCTCCGCCCGCTCCGCGGACGACGGCGTCCGCCGCGGCGCGCGGCGAGGCGTCGGTCGCGCTGGTGTCGGTGCCGGGGCCGCACGTGTTCCCCGAGGCCATGGACGCGCTGGACGCCGGCCTCAACGTGATGATCTTCAGTGACAACGTCCCGGTGGCGCAGGAGATCGCGCTGAAGGAGGCGGCGGCGCGGCGCGGGCTGATCGTGATGGGCCCGGACTGCGGGACGGCGGTGGTCTGCGGCGCCGGGCTCGGGTTCGCCAACGCGGTGCGGCCGGGGCCGGTCGGCGTGGTCGCGGCGTCCGGGACGGGCGCGCAGCAGGTCATGTGCCTGCTGGACGCGGCGGGCACCGGGGTCGGCCACGTCCTCGGGGTCGGCGGGCGCGACCTGTCGCCGGAGGTCAGCGGCCGGTCGGCGCTGGCGGCGCTGGCCGCGCTGGACGCCGACCCGGGCACCGAGCTGATCGTGCTGGTGTCCAAGCCGCCGGCGCCGCAGGTCGCGGACCTGATCCGGGAGGCGGCGCGGCGGCTGGACACCCCGGTGGTTTTCGCGCTGCCGACGCCCGGCGAGGACGACCTGACCCAGGCGGTGGAGAAGGCGCTGAAGGTGCTCGGGCTGCCCGTCCCGCAGTGGCCGCGCTGGACCGCGCCGCGGCCCGCGCGGGTCCCGGCCGGGCGTTCGCTGCGCGGGCTGTTCGCGGGCGGGACGCTGCGCGACGAGGCCGAGGTGATCGCGCGGGAGGCGCTGGGCTGGGACCTGGAGGCGCGCGGCCACCGGTTCACTGACTTCGGTGACGACGCCTACACGCGGGGCCGCGCCCATCCGATGATCGATTCGACGCTTCGGCTGGAGGCCCTCGCCGACGCGGCGGGCGACGCGGCGTGCGGCGTGCTGCTGCTGGACGTGGTGCTCGGCCACGGCGCCGAGCCCGACCCGGCCGCGGCGCTGGCGCCGGCCGTCGCCGCCGCCCTGGCGGACCGTTCCGACCTGGCGGCGGTGGTGTCGCTGTGCGGGACGCGCGCCGATCCGCAGGACCGCGACCGGCAGGCGGAGGCGCTGCGGGACGCGGGCGCCGAGGTGTTCGCCTCGAACGCGCAGGCGGCGAGACATGCGATAACGCTGGTGCAGGGACCGCGCCCGGAGGGCGGCGGCACGGGAGGAAGCACCCGATGACGGACGTGCGGTCACCGCTCGGCGGGCTGCTCACGCGGGAGCCGCGGGTCGTCGCGGCGGGCGTGGAGGTGCTCGCGGACGCGCTGGCGGACCAGGCCGTGCCGGTCGAGAGGGTCGACTGGCGGCCCCCGCCGGCCGGCACCGAGGCGGCGCTGGCGGCGGTGCTCGGCGACCCGCGGCACGCGGAGGCGAACGCCGAGGCGGTGCGGCGGATGACGACCGCGCGGCCGCATCTGGTGGACGTCCGCCCGGCCCGCGAGGTCCTCGGGCTGGAGAAGGGGACGTTCCTGCACGCGGGCCCGCCGCTGGAGTGGGACCGGGCGTCCGGGCCGATGCGCGGCGCGCTGATCGGCGCGATGATGCTGGAGGGCCTCGCGGAGACGCCGCGCGGCGCCGAGCGGGAGCTGGAGCGCGGCGCGGCCGTCCTGGAGCCGTGCCACCACCACGGCGCGGTCGGGCCGATGGCGGGCGTGGTCTCCCCGTCGATGTGGATGCTGGTCGTGGAGGACGCCGAGCACGGCGGCACCGCGTGCTGCTCGCTGAACGAGGGGCTCGGCAAGGTGCTGCGGTACGGGGCGTACGGGCCGGAGGTGATCGAGCGGCTCGTCTGGATGGGCGAGGTGCTCGGCCCGGCGCTCCGGGCGGCGGTGCGGCGGCACGGCCCGCTGGACCTGATGGCCATCGTCGCGCAGGCGCTGCAGATGGGCGACGAGCTGCACAACCGGAACCGGGCGGCGACGTCGCTGCTGCTGCGCGAGCTGGCCCCGGACCTGGCCGCCGCCGAGGAGGTGCCGCGCGACCGGGCCGCCGAGGCGCTGCGGTTCGCCGCCGGCAACGACCACTTCTTCCTGAACGCCGGGATGGCGGCGGCGAAGGCGTGCGCGGACGCCGCGCGGAACGTCCCGGGGTCAAGCATGGTCGTGGCGATGTCCCGCAACGGCACCGACTTCGGCATCCAGGTGGCGGGGACGGGCGACCGCTGGTTCACCGGACCGGCCGGGGTGCCGGACGGCCTGTACCTCGGCGGGTACGGCCCGGCGGACGCCAACCCCGACATCGGCGACTCGGCGATCACCGAGACGGCCGGGGTCGGCGGGTTCGCGCTGGCCGCCGCGCCGGCGATCGTCCGGTTCGTCGGCGGCGAGGTCCCGGACGCGGTCGCCGCCACGCAGCGGATGTACGAGATCACGCTCGCCGAGCACCCGGTGCTGCAGATCCCGCTGCTGTCGTTCCGCGGCACCCCGGCCGGGATCGACGTGACGCGGGTCGTGCGGACCGGGATCCTGCCCGTCATCGACACCGGGATCGCCGGTCGCGAGGCCGGGACCGGCCAGGTCGGCGCCGGGATCGTCGAACCGCCGTCGAACGCGTTCGGCGCCGCCCTGCACGCCCTGGCGGAGATCGCGTAGCGGGCCCGGGCCGGGGTACCGTCCGGGACATGACCGAGTCGATCACCGGAGAGCAGTACGCCCTCGCCGCCGGGCCCTACCGGGCCGTCATCACCGAGTCGGGCGCGAGCCTGCGCGAGCTGACGCGCGAGGGGCGGCCGCTGGTGCTGTCGCACGGCGCCGACGAGCCCGCCCCCGCCGCGTTCGGGCACCTGCTGATCCCGTGGCCGAACCGCGTCGACCGCGGCCGCTACACCTACGGCGGCACCGCCTACCAGCTGGACGTGTCCGAGCCGGACCTGGACTGCGCGATCCACGGGCTCGTCCGGTGGGCGGCGTGGCGGGTCGCCGAGCACACCGCGGACCGGGTCCGGCTGACGCACCGGCTGCTCGGCACCCCCGGCTACCCGTTCCGCCTGGACCTGGAGGCCGAGTACACCCTGGACGCGGCCGACGGCCTGCGCGTCCGGATGACGGCCGTGAACGCCGGCACCCGGACGGCGCCGTACGGGCACGGCGCCCACCCCTACCTCACGGTCGGCGTGCCGATCGACGAGTGCACCGTGACGCTGCGCGCCGACCGCTACATCCCGGTGAACGACCGGATGATTCCGGTCGGCGGGGACACCGACGTCGCCGGCACCGACCACGACCTGCGGGACGGGCGGGCGCTCGGCGCCCGGCGGATCGACAACGCGTTCGCCGGGGTGCACCGCGACGAGGACGGGCGGGCCTGGGTGACGCTCGGCGGCAACGGACGGACCGTCCGGCTGTGGGCCGACGACGCGCACCCCTGGATGGAGATCTACACCGCCGACAACGCCCCGGACGCCCGCGCGGGCCTCGGCGTCGAGCCGATGACCTGCCCGCCCAACGCGTTCGCGTCGGGCGAGGGCCTCGTCGACCTCAAGCCGGGCGAGCGCTTCACCGGCTCCTGGGGCATCCAGGAACTCCGTTGAGTTGCGGCGAGTCGTCGTTATGCGCGCCGCCATAACGACGACTCGCCGCAAATGAACGCGTGGTCACGACGCGGGCGGGGCGGTGGTCACCGGGTCCCCGGCGGCGACGGTGTCGGCGGGGGGCTTGGCGGACGGGGCGCTGCCCCGCAGCGGGACCTCCTTGATGAACCACGCGACGACGAACGCGATCGCCGCGAGCACCGTCCCGCCGATGGCGATGCCGTGCACGCCGCTGGTGACGCCGGCCTCGAACGCGTTGCGGACGTTGGCGGGGAGCGTCTTCAGCATCTCCGGGGTGACGTGCTGGCCGCCGGAGGCGAGCTTGTGCGCGGTGGACGGGTCGAGCCTGCGCACCAGCTCGTCCTCGAACCGGGTGTTGTAGACCGAGCCGAGCAGCGCCACGCCCAGCGAGCCGCCGATGGTGCGGAACAGCGTGACGGACCCGCTGGCCGAGCCCATGTCGCGCAGCTCGACGCTGTTCTGCGTGACCAGCATCGTGTTCTGCATGATCAGGCCCATGCCGAGGCCGACGCCGAGGGTCAGCAGCGAGCTGGTGGCCGTGCCGGTGTCCACCTTCAGCATCAGCAGGAGCAGCATCCCGCCGGTCAGCACCGCGCCGCCGATGATCGGGTAGTGCCGGTACCGGCCGGTGCGGGTGATGAGCTGGCCGCTGAGGAGCATCATGGCGAGCATCCCGAACATCAGCGGGAGCAGCAGCAGCCCGCTGCTGGTCGGGCTGGCGCCCTGGACCGTCTGCATGTAGAGCGGCAGGTAGTTCACCGCGCCGAACATCGCGGCGCCGACCGTGAAGCTGAGGATCTGCGCGGCGGTGAAGTTGCGGCTGCGGAACAGCCGCGGCGGCAGGATCGGCTCGGGCACCCGGTTCTCGGCGAACACGAAGACCGCGAGCGCGACGACGCCGACGACCGCCAGCGCGATGATCCGCGCGGAGCCCCACGGGTACTGCGAGCCGCCCCAGCTGGCCACCAGCGTGACGCAGACGATCCCGACGGTGAGCAGGACCGCGCCGAGGTAGTCGATGCGGGCCTTGATGCGGGTGGTGTGCAGCCGCATCCCGAACGCGACGACCAGCAGCGCGACCGCGCCGATCGGCACGTTCACGTAGAACGCCCAGCGCCAGCTGAGGTGGTCGGTGAGGAAGCCGCCGAGCAGCGGGCCGCCGACGAACGCGACCGGCATCATCGCGCCGATCAGCCCCTGGAACCGGCCCCGCTCGCGGGGCGGGACGAGGTCGCCGATGATGGACATCGCGCCGACCATCAGGCCGCCGGCGCCGAGGCCCTGCAGCGCGCGGAACCCGATCAGCTCGCCCATGTTCTGCGAGAGCCCGGACAGCATGGACCCGACCAGGAACACCACGATCGAGGTCATGAACATGCCCTTGCGGCCGAACAGGTCGCCGAGCTTGCCCCAGATGGGGGTGGCGGCGGCGGTGGCCAGCGTGTACGCGGTCACCACCCACGACAGGTGCTCCAGCCCGCCGAGGTCGCCGACGATCGTGGGCAGCGCGGTGCCGACGATCAGGTTGTCGAGCATCGCCAGGAACATCCCGAGCATCAGCCCGAAGATGGCGATGTAGATCTGCCGGGTGCTGAGCGCCGGGCGCTCGGCCGTCCCGTGTTCGGTCATGGTCACCTTCCCCTGAGGTCCCGCGACACGGAACCACTTACTTGCCGCCCGGCTAGTTATACTAGCCCCAATCCGGAGGAACCGGACCCGGTCTCCGACGCCGGGAGGGACGTCTCCTGACAATCGCCCGGATCTTGGGGGATCATGGCGGGGTGAACCTCAGCGTCTCCTCGTTCGACGACCTGTCCGCGCGCATCGCCGCCGTCCGCGACGAGCACCGCGAGCGCTTCCCCGGCGGCGCCGACGGCCGCCAGCCGGTGCACACCGTCTACGTGCCGGCCGACCGGTTCTCCCGCTCGACGCCCGCCGACTTCGGCGCGGAGGCGCTGCGCCTGCTGAACACCCACACCCCCGGCGCCGGGTCGTTCGGCGCCGCGTTCGGCCTCGACCCCGAGCTGGCCGGCACGGTGCGCGAGCGGGTCGCCGCCAAGCTCGCCCGCGAGCCGATCGAGGACGTGCGGATCGACTTCGAGGACGGCTACGGGGTGCGCCCCGACGACGAGGAGGACGCGCACATCGCCCAGGTCGTCGAGGCCGTCGCCGCCGCCTACCAGGTCAAGGGGCTGCCGCACTACTGGGGCGTGCGGATCAAGTCGTTCGCCGACGGCGGCCACGACCGGGCGATGCGCACCCTGGACGGGTTCCTCACCTCGCTGCGCGACCGGCTCGGCCGGCTGCCCGGCGGGTTCACCATCACCTTCCCCAAGGTCGTCGCGGCCGACCACGTCGCGCTGTTCACCGAGTACCTGGACCGGCTGGAGACCGCGCTCGGCCTGCCGTCCGGCATCCTGCGGTTCGAGCTGCAGGTGGAGACCACCGAGGCGATCTTCGACCCGGACGGCCGGGTCGCGCTGCCCGCCATCGCGGCCGCCGCCGGCGGCCGGCTCACCGCCGCGCACTTCGGCGTCTTCGACTACACTGCCGCGCTCGGCCTGCCGCCGGAGGAGCAGCGCCTCGACCACCCCGCCTGCGACTTCGCCCGGCACGTCATGCAGGTCGCGTTCGCCGGCACCGGCGTGCGGCTGTCGGACGGCTCGTCCAACGTGGTCCCGCGCAACGACGGCCCCGACGAGGTCAACGCCACCTGGCAGGCGCACGCCGCGCAGGTCGCCCACTCGCTGCGGCACGGCTTCTACCAGGGCTGGGACCTGCACCCCGCGCACCTGCCGAGCCGCTACGCCGCCGTGTACGCCTTCCACCTGACCGGCGCCGACGAGGTGATCGGCCGCGTCCGCGCCTGGCAGGAGCAGGCCGCGACCGGCGGCGTCCTGGACGAGCCCGCCACGATCCGCGCCCTCACCGACCGCCTCCGCCGCGCCGTCGACTGCGGCGCCCTCGACGAAAGCGTCCTCCCCGCGTCCTAGCCGACCCCGTCGGCGCTAGCCCCTGTCGGTGAAGGCGGCGAGGTCGGCCGGGGTGTCGATGTCGGCCGGGGAGGCCACGTCGTCGCAGGGGACGTGCGTCACCAGGTCCGGGTGGGCGCGCAGGAAGCCGCGGGCGCCCCTGTCGCCGACCGCCGCCTCGGCGGCCGCGGCGAAGTGCGCGACCCGCAGCAGGACGGGGTTGCGCGGCGCGCCGCCGTAGGTGGCGACCGCGACCTCGGCGCCCGCGTCGTGCGCGGCGATCAGCCGCGCGACCGCGGCGGCGGTGACCTTCGGCTGGTCGACGAGCGCGACGACCACGGCGGGGCAGGCGGGCGGCAGCGCGCCGAGACCGGCGCGCAGCGACGAGCCCATCCCGTCACGCCAGTCCGGGTTCGGCACCACCACCGCGCCGATCACCTCGACCTGCGCGGCGCCCGCCACCACGAGCACCGGGGCGCAGCCGCCGTCGCGCAGCGTCCGCACGCCCCGGTCGACGAGCCGCTCGCCGTCCAGCTCCACCAGCGCCTTCGGGCGGCCGAGCCGGCTGCCCTCCCCCGCCGCGAGCAGCAGGCCGGCCGGCGACCGGGCGCCGTGCCGGCTCAACTCATACGCCGTCATCCAGTGAGGGTAGCCCGCCGGTCACGGGCCGGCGTGGATCCTGCCGCCGGTGTCGGTGAGCGGCCGTCCCGAACCGCCCCAGCGCAGCTGCACGAGCTCCGCCGCGATCGACACCGCGGTCTCCTCCGGCGTCCGCGCGCCGAGGTCCAGGCCGATCGGCGAGCGCAGCCGGGACAGCTCGGGCTCGGTGAGGCCCGCCTCGCGCAGCCGCGCGAGCCGGTCGTCGTGGGTGCGGCGCGACCCCATCGCGCCGACGTACCCGGCGCGCGTCCGCAGCGCCACCTCCAGCAGCGGCACGTCGAACTTCGGGTCGTGGGTGAGGACGGCGATCGCGGTGCGCTCGTCGATGGCGCCGCCGGCCTCCTCCAGGTACTTGTGCGGCCACTTCACCACGACCTCGTCGGCGTCGGGGAACCGCTTCGGCGTCGCGAACACCGGGCGCGCGTCGCACACCGTCACGTGGTAGCCGAGGAACTTGCCGATCCGCGCCACCGCCGCCGCGAAGTCGATCGCGCCGAACACCAGCAGCCGGGGCGGCGGCGCGAACGAGTGCACGAACACCGCCAGGTCGTCCAGTCGCCGCTCCCCCTCGCGGCCGTAGTGCCGCTGGCCGGTGAGACCCTGCGCGAGCATGCCGCGCGCGTCGTCGTCGACCGCCGCGTTCAGCCGCGCCTCGTGCGGCTCGCCGGGCGCCAGCGAGCCCGCCGCCCGGTCCCGCCACACGACGCGGCGCGCGCCGATCCGGCCGGGGCCCGCGACGACCGTCGCGACGGCCACCGGCTCGCGCGCCCCGATCGCCGCCGCGACCTCCGGGAACTGCGGGAACGTCGCGGGGCCCACCGGCTCGACCAGGACGTCCAGGATCCCGCCACAGGTCAGCCCGACCGCGAACGCGTCGTCGTCGCTGACCCCGTACCGCTGGACGACCGGCTCCCCGCTCTCCATCACCGACTGCGCCAGCTCGTAGACGGCGCCCTCGACGCAGCCGCCGGACACGCTGCCGGCGACCTCGCCGTCCGCCGACACCGCCATCGCCGCGCCCGCCGGGCGCGGCGCGCTGCGGAAGGTGTTCACCACCGTCGCCAGCCCGAACGTCTCCCCCGCCGCGTACCAGCCGGCGATCTCATCCAGCACGTCGCGCATGCGCCCGTCCCCTTCCGCCGTCGGCGATCAGCCGCGCCAGCTCCTCCAGGGCCGCGAGGCTGTGGCCGGAGGTGAAGTCGTCGATGTGCGGGAGCGCCGCGGCCATCCCGGCGGTCAGCGGCTCGTAGCCGGGACGCGCCTTGTGCGGGTTCGCCCAGATCACCCGGTGCGCGAGCCGCCGCAGCCGGGCCGTCTGCTCGCCGAGCAGCGCCGCGTCGCCGCGCTCCCAGCCGTCGGAGGCGATCACCACGACGGCGCCGCGCGCCAGGCCGCGCTGCCCGAACCGGTCGAGGAACTCCTTCAGCTCCTCGCCGAGCCGGGTGCCGCCGCTCCAGTCCGGGATCGCCGCGGACGCCGCCGCCATCGCCGCGTCGGCGTCCCGGTGCCGCAGCTCGCGGGTGAGCCGGGTCAGCCGCGTCCCGGCGCTGAACACCTCGACGCCGCGGCCGCCGGAGCGGGCGGCGGCGTGCGCGAACCGCAGCAGCGCGTCCGCGTACGGGCTCATCGACCCGCTGACGTCCACGATCAGCACGGCGCGGCGCGGCCGGGTGCGGTGCGCCCGGTGCCGCAGCAGGGACGTCTCGCCGCCGCGGCGCAGCGTCTCCCGGACGGTCCGGGCCGGGTCGAGGCGGCCCGACGGCGCGGGCGCGAACCGGCGCGACCTGCGGCGTTCGGCGCCCGCGTCCAGCAGCGCGATCAGCCGGGCGACCTCGGCGCGCTCGGCGGCGCTGAGCCGCGCGACGTCCCGGTCGCGCAGCACCTCGACGGCGCTGGCCGTCGCCGCCTTCAGGTCGCCGTCTTCCTCCTCTTCGCCGCCGGCGCCGCCGTCCGGCTCCGCGACCGTCACGCGGCGCACCACCACGGGCGGCGGGCGGCGGGACGGGCTCGCCGTCGCGCCGGAGAAGTACGCGGCGAAGCAGCGGTCGTAGCGGGCGAGGTCGTCGGGATCGGCGCACAGCGTCAGCCGTCCCGCCCAGTACACGCCGGACGGGTCGAGGACGTCGAGGTGGTCGAGCGCGGCGAGCATCGCCTGGACCCGCTCGGGGTCGGCGGCGCCGCCGGCGGCGCGCAGCGTCCTGGCGAACCCGACCATCGTCTCGGTGACGTCCCGCACCACCCGCTCAGCCCCCGTTGAGCAGGGCGTCGAGACCGCCGGCGAGCACGCGCTGCTGGTCCTCGCGGTACTTGAGCACGGCGCCGAGCGTCACGGCGGCGGTGCCGGGGTCCAGCTCGCGGACGCCGAGCGCGACCAGCGCCTCGGTCCAGTCCAGGGTCTCGGCGACGCCGGGCGGCTTGAGCAGGTCCCGGTCGCGCAGCCGCTGCGCCGCGCCGGCGACCTGGCCGGCCAGCCGCTCGGCCGCGCCGGGCAGCCGCCGCCGGATGATCGCGACCTCCCGGTCGAACGACGGGTGCTCCAGCCAGTGGTACAGGCAGCGCCGCTTCAGCGCGTCGTGCACCTCGCGGGTCCGGTTGGACGTGACGACGACGACCGGCGGGCGCTCGGCCCGGATCGTGCCGAGTTCGGGGACCGTGATGGTGAAGTCGCTGAGCACCTCGAGCAGGAACGCCTCGAACTCGTCGTCCGCGCGGTCCAGCTCGTCGACCAGCAGCACGCTCGGCGTGGTCTCCAGCGCCCGCAGCAGCGGCCTGGCCAGCAGGAACCGCCGGTCGTACAGCTCGCCCTCCAGGCGGGACACGTCCTGCACGCCCGCGGCCTCGGCGGCGCGCAGGTGCAGGAGCTGGCGGGGGAAGTCCCAGTCGTAGAGCGCCTGGGAGGCGTCCAGCCCCTCGTAGCACTGCAGCCGGATCAGCGGCGCGTCGAGCGCGCGCGCGAGCGTCTTGGCCAGTTCGGTCTTGCCGACCCCGGCCTCGCCCTCCAGGAACAGCGGGCGGCCCATCCGCAGCGCGAGGAAGCACGCGGTCGCCAGCCCCTCGTCGCAGAGGTAGGCGTGCCGGTCCAGCAGGCCCGCGAGATCCGCGGGCGAGGCGACCCCGCCGGCTGCCTTCTCCGCCATGCCTGCCAGGCTACCCAGCCGCGCAGCCGGCGCCCAGACGTCCGCATCCCGGGTTTTCGGCGATGCTTCCATGGTAATTCAGTAGGGAAAGTTGACTTTCGAGGAGCCGGTCAGCAGCATCGATCCCATGCGACCCGGTGACACGGCCCACGGCTGCCCGCCCGATCCCAGTGACGACCTGACCGACGAGACGACCTACGAGCGCGTGCGCGCCGCCCAGGCGCCGTCCTTCCCGCCGCTGTCGCGGCGCGGCATGCTGCGCCTGTCCGCGGGCGCGGGACTCGGCGCCGCCCTCGGCACGGCCGCCGCCCCGCAGGCCCTCGCCGCGCCCGCCGCCGCCCCCGCCACGGGGATCGTCAAGCCGCTGCCGCCCGAGTTGTTCATCCCGCAGGGGACGAACGCGGAGATGCGCTGGGAGGCCATGCGCGGGCAGGGCGACCTCACGCCCGTCGACCGGTTCTTCGTCCGCAACCACGTCGCCACCCCGCGCATCGACCCCCGCACCTGGCGCCTCAGGCTCTGGGGGACGGGGCTGCACGGCTCTCCGCCGGAGTCGCGCCCGGTCGAGTTCTCCTACGAGGACCTCCTCGGCATGCGCGCCGAGACCATCACCTCGTTCATCGAGTGCACCGGCAACGGGCGCGGCTTCTACGCCTCCCAGCAGGGCCAGGAGGTGTCGGGCACTCCGTGGCGGCTCGGCGGCGTGGGCGTCGCGCGCTGGCGGGGCGTGCGGCTGTCGGCGGTCCTCGAACGCGCGGGTATCACCCCCCGGGCTGTGGACATTCTCCCGCGCGGACTGGACGCTGACTTCGTGGACAAGGGCGAGGACCTCGGCCGCGTCAGGCGGCCCCTGCCGGTCGAGAAGGCGCTCAAGGACGTCCTGCTCGCCTACGAGATGAACGGCGCGCCGCTGCCGCCCGACCACGGCTTCCCCGTCCGGCTCGTCGTCCCGTCCTGGGTGGGCGTCGCGAACATCAAGTGGCTCGGCGACATCCAGGTGGCGGACGAGCCGCTCTTCTCCCCCTGGAACACCCGCTACTACCGGCTCTTCGGCCCCGGCCACCCGCCGGAGGGCAGCGCCCCGCTCACCCGCATGAACGTCAAGTCGGCGTTCGAGCTGCCGTGGGAGGCGTCGCTGCCGGCCGGCCGCCAGGTCCTGCACGGACGGTCCTGGTCCGGCAACGGGCGGGTGCGCAGGGTCGAGGTCAGCGCGAACGGCGGGGCCACCTGGCGGCCCGCCCGCGTGCAGGACCACCACGCCAATCCGCGCGGCTGGGTCCGCTGGGAGTTCCCGTGGCGGCCCGACGGCCCCGGCCGCCACGAGCTGCTCGCCCGCGCCACCGACGAGACCGGCGCGTCCCAGCCGTCCACCGCCCCCTACAACACCCTCGGCTACCTGTTCGGCGCCGTCGTCCGCCACCCGGTCACCGTCTCCTGAAGGGACCCGCCATGGCACTGTGGAAGCCCGACCCGACCTTCTACGCCTCGCCGCGGGACGCGGTGTCCGCGCCGCCGGAGAAGCTCGCCTACGTCGCCGCGTTCGACCGCGCCGCCGAGAAGCCGGACGCGATCGCCGTCCTCGACGTGGACCCGGACTCGGCGGCCTACGGCGGCGTCGTCGGCTGGACGGAGCTGCCGTACCTCGGCGACGAGCTGCACCATTTCGGATGGAACGCGTGCAGCAGCGCCCTGTGCCCGTACGCGCCGCACCCGCACGTGGAGCGGCGGTACCTGATCGTGCCGGGGCTGCGGTCCTCGCGCGTCTACGTCATCGACACCAAGGACAAGCCGACCGCGCCCGAGATCGTCAAGGTGCTGGAGCCCGACGAGCTGGCCAAACGCGCCGGGTACTCGCGCCCGCACACCGTCCACTGCGGGCCCGAGGGGCTGTACCTGACCGCGCTCGGCGGAGCCAACGGAGAGGACGGGCCGGGCGGGATCGCGCTGCTCGACCACACCTCGTTCGACATCCTCGGCCGCTGGGAGGTCGACCGCGGCCCGCAGTACTTCGCCTACGACGCCTGGTGGCACATCGCGCACGACGTGCTCATCACCTCCGAGTGGGGCACCCCGTCCATGATCGAGGACGGCGTGGTCGGCGAGCTGCTGCTCGGCCGCAAGTACGGGCACTCGCTGCACTTCTGGGACCTGCGCAAACGCCGCCACGTCCAGGAGGTCGACCTCGGCGACGAGCACCAGATGGTGCTGGAGCTGCGGCCCGCGCACGACCCGACCAAGCAGTACGGCTTCGCCGGCGTCGTCGTCAGCGTCGAGGACCTGTCGGCGTCGGTGTGGCTGTGGCACCGCGACGGCGACCGGTGGACCGCGACGAAGGTCATCACCATCCCCGCGGAACCGGCCGACGGGGATGCGCTGCCGGACGTCATCGCGCCGTTCGGGGCCGTCCCGCCGCTGGTCACCGACATCGACCTGTCGGTGGACGACCAGTGGCTCTACGTGTCGTGCTGGGGCACCGGCGAGCTGAAGCGCTACGACGTCAGCGACCCGTTCCATCCCGTCGAGGCGGGGTCGGTGCGCATCGGCGGCATCGTCGGCCGGACCCCGCACCCGGCCGCGCCGGACCTGCCCCTCGCCGGCGGGCCGCAGATGGTCGAGGTCAGCCGCGACGGGAAGCGCGTCTACGTCACCAACTCCCTCTACGGCTCCTGGGACGACCAGTTCTACCCCGACGGCGTCGGCGCCTGGATGGCCAAGCTCGACTCCACCGCGGACGGCTTCGCCCTCGACGAGCGGTTCTTCCCGCACGGCGACGCCTTCCGCGGCCGGCGCCCGCACCAGACGCGGCTGCAGGGCGGGGACGCGTCGTCCGACTCCTACTGCTACCCGTAGCGGTGAAGGACGGTTCGCTCGCCGCGCTCGTCGCAATGGGCGCGTTCCACGGCCTCAACCCGGCGATGGGCTGGCTGTTCGCCGTGGCCCGCGGCCTCCAGGAGCGCAGCAGGGCGCTGGTCCTGCAGTCGCTCCCGGCGATCGCCGCGGGCCACGCCGCGTCCGTCGGGGCCGTCGCGATCCTCGTCGCGCTGACCCGGTCGGTCGTGGCGACGCAGGCGGTCGCGATCGGCGGCGGGATCCTGCTGGTCGGGTTCGGGCTGTGGCGGCTGCTGTCGCAGCGGCACTTCCGCTGGGTCGGCATGCGGATCTCGCTGTGGCAGCTCGCCGCCTGGTCGTTCCTGATGTCGTCGGCGCACGGCGCGGGGCTGATGCTGCTGCCGGTGCTCACCTCGTCCGGGACGGTGCCCTCCGGCCACCACCACGGGCTGGCGTCGGCGTCCGGGAACGCCGTGTCCGCCGCGATCTTCGTGACCGGCGTGCACACGCTGGCGATGCTGGCCGTCGCCGGGATCATCGCCGTCGCGGTCTACGAGGTCGTGGGCCTGGCGGTCCTGCGCCGCGCCTGGTTCAACCTGGACCGGGTGTGGGCCGCCGCCCTCATCACCGCCGGCGCCGTCACCCTCGCGACCGCCCTTTAGGCACTCCCCTCGGTGGTGCCGGCGCGGGTCAGGTGGAGGCCTATGCCGTAGCCGGTGACGACCGTCAGCGTGTAGGCGTCGACCGGTTCGTACCCGGCGCCGTAGGCGGTGCCGGTGATGGCGAGCGCCGGGTCGCCGGGGGACGCGCCGCAGCGCTCGGCGTCCGCCGCGTCCAGGACCGCGGGTTCGAGGCGTTGCAGGCTCTCGGCGACCCGGCTCCCGGCGAGCGCCAGCGCGTCGACGATGGTCGGACTCGCGTCGAGGACGTCCGGGGTGATGCGCTCGGCGACGGACTGCGGGACGACGTCGGTCGCGACACCGTACGGGACGCCATGGCGGAGCCGGGTGGCGCGAAAGCGGACCACGGGCGCGCCCACCGGGACCTTCAACCGCGCGGCCAGCGCCTCGTCGGCGGGCAGGGCGTCCTGGGTGCGGTCGCGTTCGCGGACGTGGTGGGCCTCGTTGTCCAGGTCGTCGAGGAACCCCGTGTAGACGGGGCCGGAACGCGGTGACAGCGGTTCGATCGGCAGCGGGTCGGCGACGTAGCTTCCCGAGCCGCGGCGGCTGGTGACGTAGCCGGTGTCGCGGAGCTCGGTCAGGGCCTGGCGGACGGTGCTGCGGCTCGCCCCCATCGCCGCCGCGAGGTCGTCCTCTGCGGGCAGGCGCTGGCCCGGCGTGTAGTGGCCGGCCAGGATCCGGCTCTTGAGCGACATCGCGATGCGCACGTACAGCGGGCGGTCCGCTCCGGGCGGACGTGCCATGGCAGGTTCCTCCTCGTTACGGGCGGACGTTCCCGAGTTCCCGGCGGACGGCGGTCTTGGTCGCGGCGGGGGCGTACGAGGCGTCCAGCGCGGTGGCCTGGACGTCCAGCAGCGCGCGGCGGGTGAAGCCGTGCAGGTCGTGCGCGATCCGCAGCTCGTCGTTCAGCGTGGTCTGGAAGTAGGCCGGGTCGTCGGTGTTGAGGGTGACGGCCAGCCCGGCCCGCGCCAGCTCGCCGAGCACGTGGCTCCGCGGGTCCTTTGCCAGCTTGAGCGCGACGTTGGACGTGGGCGCCACCTCCAGCGGGATCCGCCGTTCGGCCAGGTGCGCCACCAGCGCGGGGTCGTCCAGGCAGCGGATGCCGTGCCCGATCCGGTCGGCCTTCAGTGACCGCAGCGCGCCCCAGATGCTCTCCGGGCCGACGGTCTCCCCCGCGTGCGGCAGGGAGGCCAGCCCGGCCGCCCTGGCCTTGGCGAACGAGGACGCGAACGGCTCCGGCGGGAATCCCTCCTCCACCCCGCCCAGGCCGAGGCCGACCACCCCGCCGGGCGCCGTCCGGCCCAGCAGGAAGTCCACGGTGAAGTGCGAATCCGGCGCCTCCGACTCGCGGGAGATGTCGCAGATCCAGCCGATCTCCACCCCGTGCTCGTCGCGGGCGCGCCGCCGCCCCTCGTCCAGCCCGGCCGCGTACTCCTCCAGCGCGACGCCGCGGCGGTGGTGCTGCACCGGCGTGGTCGTCACCTCGGCGTACCGGACGTTCTGCGCCGCCAGCTCGGCGGCCAGCGCGACGGTCGCGTCCGCGAAGTCCGCGGCACCGCGCAGCACGTCCAGCCCGGCGAGGAACAACCGCGCGAAATCGCCGAAGTCCTCGAACCGGTACAGCCCCTCCAACTCCTCGGCCGACTCGGCCCCCAGGTCGACACCGTGGCGCCGCGCCAGGGACAGCAGCGTCGCCGGCCGCAGCGAACCCTCCAGGTGCACATGCAGCTCCACCTTGGGCAGCCGCCCGATCCACGTGTCGATTCCCATCGCCCCCCCGATCTGTACGGTCAACCATACAGGTAGATCTGTACGATGCACCATGCAGGACGTCGTCCCTGGTGACGGGCCCGCGGGGTGCTTGAACACGGGTCGTCCGGGTGGCAGTGTCCGAATGTGATCATGAGACTCGCCGCCCGCCACCGCGCGATCGCCGCCGTCCTGCCGCTCGCCGCCGTCCCGTCGCTCATGGCGGCCCCGGCCCCGGCCCGCGCGGCGGCCCGTCCCGCCGCCGGACCGACCGGTGTCGGCGCCAGGTCGGCGCTCCTGTACGACGTGACGGCCGGCACCACCGCGTGGTCACGCGCCGCCGACACCGAGCGCCCCATCGCCAGCATCACCAAGGTGATGACCGCGGTCGTCGTCCTGCACGAGGGCGGGCTCGGCCGCAAGGTCACCATCAAGCGCAAGTACCTGACGTACGCCAGGAAGCACGACGGCAGCACCGCCGCCCTGCACGCGGGCGACAAGCTCACCGTGCGGCAGCTCCTCAACGCGCTCTTGCTGCCGTCCGGCTGCGACGCCGCCTACGCCCTCGCCGACACCTACGGCCCGGGCAAGAAGAGGTTCATCGCCAAGATGAACGACGCCGCCCGCGAACTCGGCCTCGCCCACACCACCTACGCCAACTTCGACGGCCTGCCCTGGCCGACCGCCACGTCCACCCGCTCCACCGCCCGCGACCAGGTCCGCCTCGCCGGCTACGCGATGGACGACGCGGTCTTCCGCGGCACCGTCGCCCGCAGGACCTACAAGCTCACCAGGACCAAGGCCCACCACGCCTACACCTGGACGAACACCAACCGGCTCCTCGGCTCCTACAAGGGCGCGGCCGGCATCAAGACCGGCACCACCGACGCCGCCGGCTACTCCCTGCTGTTCGCCGCCCGCCGCGGCGGCCACGCCTTCACCGGCATCGTCCTCAACAGCTCCACCACCGACGAGCGCGCCCGCTTCACCGACGCCGCCCGCATGCTCGACTGGGCCTTCGGCACCACCGACACCTACCGAGTCCCACCCGCCCCCACCAACACCCCCACCGACTGACCCGCGCACTCACCAGCGCGCATCGATGGCTTCCAGATCGATCTCGATCTCGATCTCGAACGGCACGCTGACCTTGAGCCGCCCGCGATGGACACTGGGCGGGCCGTAAGAACGGGCAGTGCGATCGAGTTCGTGGACGAAGACGACCGTCTGGTCATCGACATCCTCGACCCGCCAGAAGTGCTCGATGCCCGCAGCCGCGTACCTTCGGGGCTTGACGTCGCGATCGCGGATCTCCGAATCCGGCAGGACCACCTCCACCACGAGCCGGACGTCCTCCCGGTAGAAGAAGTACCGGTCCGGTCCCCCTCGACGGCACGCCTCCAGCGTCACGAGGACCACGTCCGGCGCCGGCGCCTGGCGATCATCGAGCTTCACGGTCATACCGCTGACCGGGAGCAACCCTTCCGGGGCCTGGCGCCGCAGATCCCCGCCGATCAAGTGCTTCACACAGGAATGCCACAGCGTCTGCGGCGCGGCGAAGACGAGGGCACCGTCGATCAGCTCGGTCTGGCGCGGCAGACCGCGCATGCGCAGGAAGTGATCCGCGGTGAACCCGCCCGCCGGCGGGCGCACCCAGTCCGGCAGGGACTCGACACTCGCCAGAATCCTTTCCGCGTCTTCTTCGAGACTCTCTGCACTCACCCGTCAACACTCGCAACCCAAGGTTTCAGGCGAACCCGTCACGCGAAGTTCCCAAGAGGAGCCACGGCCGGACAGGCGGCGGTTCATGGGCGCGAGCCCACGGCATTGAGGTCGATGTCGATGTCGAAGGGCACGGTCAGCTTGAGGCGATCGTGGTGGATGCCCGTGGGCACGTACGAGGCGGTGCCGGGATCGAGTTCGTAGACGTACACGACGGCCCGGCCTTCATCCTCCTCGACCCGCCAGAAATGCTTGATCCCGGCTGCGGCGTACTTGGCGGGCTTGGTCCCGCGGTCCCGCTCTTCCGAGTCCGGTGAGACGACCTCGACGGCGAGCACCAAGCCTTCGGGAAGGTGATAGGTGGCCGGTCCCTCGTCGTACGCCTCCGCGGTCACCACCATGACGTCGGGTTCCGGGACCTGACGCTTGGCGAGCCTCACCGCCATCTCTCTCTCAGCGCGAAGCCCCTCCGGGGCCTGCCGGTCGAGTTGGACCCAGAAAAGGTTGATCACCCGTGAGTGCCACCTGCGCTGCGGGCTCATGAAGACCAGGCTCCCGTCGATCAGCTCCGTATGCCGGGGCAGACCGCGCATGCGCAGGAAGTCGTCGGCGGTGAAGCCGCCCGGCGGGGGGATCACCCAGTCTGGCAGCGCCTCAGGCTCCATGTGACCACTTTCCGCACATGACTCGATACTCTGCGCGCTCATGCCCATACTCTGGCACACGGCCGCGCGCCTGGTCCTGCCAACAGACTAGAACAGAGGGTGTCAGGCGGGGTCGGGGGTTTCGCTGCGGGTGCGCAGGAGGGCCTTCAGCTCGGTGAGCTGGCGGGCGGCGAGGGCCTTCTCGGCGCCGTTGATGCCCATCGCGCCGATGGACGTGCCGTCGGCGAGGTCGAGGGTGGGCCACGGGTCGCCCTCGGTCATCGAGACGCCGAGGACCTCCGGCCAGGCGAGACGGCGGGTGCGGAAGGCGTTGACGACCGTGAGGCCCGAGTCGTCGGCGGCGACGCGGCAGCGGGCCAGCATGTGCAGGACCCACGCGACGACCAGGCCGAACACGACGATCAGCACCCGGTCGAACATCTTGAACTGCGGTGCCACCACCACGGCGAGCGCGACCAGGCCGACGACGACCACGCCCGCCGTGATGTAGGCGACGGCGCGCGTGGTGCGGGGGCGCCACACGGCCGGAAGGGCCCGTTCCTCAGTCAACGATCTTCGAGATCGGGATTTCGAGGATGTCGTGGGCGCCGGCCGCCTTGAGGGCCGGGATCAGCGTGTTCACGCCGCGCTTGGCGACGACGGACTCGACCGCGCTGGAGTCGCCGCCGGCCAGCGAGGTGACCGTGGGCGACGACATCGACGGCATGATGTCCAGGACGTTCCGCAGGTCGGCCTGGGCGACGTTCAGCTTCAGCAGCACGTTGCCGCGCGCGCGGATGGCGCCCTGCAGCAGCAGCGAGACGTCCTCCATCGCGGCGCGCTTCTCGGCGTCCTCGTAGGCCTCGCGGTTGGCGACCAGCTCGGTGTAGCTGGTCAGGAGGGTGTCGAGGATGCGCAGGCCGTTCTTGCGGAGCGACGAGCCGGTCTCGGTGAGGTCGACGATCACGTCCACGATGTCGGGGACCTTCGCCTCGGTGGCCCCGTAGGACGGGACGACCTTCGCCTTGACGCCGTGCTTGTCGAGGAACCGCTTGGTCATCGCCGGGAACTCGGTGGAGATCCGGACGCCCTCCGGCAGGTCGGACACGCTCTGCCAGGGCGCGTCCTCCGGCACCGCCATGATCACGCGGACGGGGTTGGAGGTCGCCTTGGAGTACTGGAGCTCGCCGAGGCTGACGACGTCGGAGTCGGTCTCGGTGATCCAGTCGCGGCCGGTGATGCCGAGGTCGAACAGGCCCTGTTCGAGGTAGGTCGGGATCTCCTGCGGGCGCAGCACGCGGACGCGGTCGATGCGCGGGTCGTCGATGGAGGCGCGGTAGTCGCGGTCCGAGGCGCGCCGGACGGTGAGGTCGGCGGCGTCGAACAGCTGCATGGTCGCCTTCTCCAGCGACCCCTTGGGCAGGACGAGTGACAGCACGGATTTGCCTTTCGGATGGGTGGCGTACGGGTGACCGGGTGACCTCAGGAGCCCGAATGCTCCAGGCCGTGCCCGGCGTGACCGTGATGCCGCAGACCTCGCAGGGTCAGTGCCGTGTCGAGTGCGGCCACAGTCGCCTCCCATCCCTTGTCCTCCGAGCTGCCCGGCAGCCCGCTGCGTTCCAGTGCCTGCTCAATGGTGTCACATGTGAGGACCCCGTTGCCCACAGGAGTCGACTCGTCCAGTGCAACGCGTGTCACACCGGTCGTCACGGAGTCGCAGACATAGTCGAAATGCGCCGTCGCGCCGCGGATGACCGCGCCGAGGCAGACGACGGCGTCCAGGTCGCGGGCCATCTGCTGGGCGATGACGGGCAGCTCCAGCGCGCCGGCGACCCGCACGACGACGGGCGCGTCGATGCCGCAGGACTTGGCGGCGGCGACGGCGCGTTCCAGCAGCTGGTCGGTGATCTGCCCATGCCAGCGGGTGCAGACGATGCCGAGCGTCAGCCCGGCCGCGTCGACGACGGTGTCCTCGGGCCGTCCCGCGCCGCTCATGAGAGTCCCTCGATCTGGTGTCCGAGACGGTCCCGCTTGACCGTCAGGTAGCGCCGGTTGTGCTCGGTGACGACGACGGGCATCGTCTCGCGGCCCCGCACGTCGAGCCCGAACCCGTCCAGGCCCTTGAGCTTGTCCGGGTTGTTGGTGAGCACCCGGATGGAGCGGACGCCCAGGTCACGCAGCATATGCGCGGCGTTGGAGTACTCGCGGGCGTCGGCCGGCAGGCCGAGCTCCAGGTTGGCGTCGACGGTGTCGGAGCCGTTGTCCTGGAGGGCGTAGGCGCGCAGCTTGGCCAGCAGGCCGATGCCGCGGCCCTCGTGGCCGCGCAGGTACACCACGACGCCGCGGCCCTCCTCGGCGATGCGCTCCATGGCGGCGTCGAGCTGGGTGCCGCAGTCGCAGCGCTCGGAGTGCAGGACGTCGCCGGTGAGGCATTCGGAGTGCGCGCGGACGAGGACGTCCTCGCCGTCGCCGATGTCGCCGAGGACGAGCGCGACGTGCTCGCCGCCGTCGATCTCGCTGGAGAACCCGACGGCGCGCCACATCCCGTACCGGTTCGGCAGCCGGGTCTCGACGACCCGGGTGACCATCGGCTCGGTGCGGCGGCGGTGCTCGGCGAGCTGCTCGATGGAGATCAGCTTGAGGCCGTGCTCCTTGGCGAACACCTGCAGCTCGGGGAGCCGCGCCATGGTGCCGTCCTCGTTGACGACCTCCGCGAGGACGCCCGCCGGGGTGAGCCCGGCCATCCGGGCGAGGTCGACGGCGGCCTCGGTGTGGCCGCGCCGGCGCAGCACGCCGCCCTCGTGGTAGCGCAGCGGGAAGATGTGGCCGGGGCGGACGAGGTCGCGCGGCTCGGACGCGGAGTCGGCCAGCGTCCGGATCGTGCGGGCCCGGTCGGCGGCGGAGATGCCGGTGGTGACGCCGAGACGGGCGTCCACGCTGACGGTGTAGGCGGTGCGCATCCGCTCGGTGTTCTGCGCGGTCATCAGCGGGATCTGCAGCCGGTCGAGGTCGGCGCCCTCCATCGGGACGCAGATCACGCCGCTGGTGTAGCGGATCGTGAAGGTGAGCAGCTCCGGCGTCGCCTTCGACGCGGCGAAGATGATGTCGCCCTCGTTCTCGCGGTCCTCGTCGTCGACGACCACGACGGGGCGTCCCGCCGCGATGTCGGCGACCGCCTCCTCGATCGAGTCGAAGATCCCGCTTCCGTTCAGTCCGTCGTTGCCGCTCATGCGGTCACCGCCTTGTTCCCGGGGGCCGGCACTGCCTTCGCTTCCCGCAGCCAGTTCCTGAACCCGACCATCACCATCACGAAGAAGATCACGTAGACCGCGCCGGAGACGTACAGCCCGGAGTGCAGGGCCACCGGCACGCCCACCAGGTCGACCAGCACCCACACGATCCAGAAGTCGACGAGCGCGCGGCTCTGCGCGAACGTCGCGACGGCGCTGCCGACGAAGATGTAGGCGTTCGCCCACGGCGACCAGGCGGCCTTCAGCCAGTCGACGTGGAGGAACAGCTCGGCGACCGCGGCGGTGCCGACGACCAGCGCGGCGACCAGCACGGCGCGCTCCTTCGCGGTCGCGCTCCGCACCACCAGGGGGTCGCCGCCGCGCCGTCCGCGCGCCCACATCGCCCAGCCGTAGACGGCGAGGACGCCGAACAGCACCTGCTTGAGGGCGTTGCCGGGGACGTCGGCGTGCACGGACGCGGCGAGCAGCAGCAGCGCGCCGACCATCTGCACCGGCCATGTCCAGAGGGTCTTGCGCATGGCGAGCCACACCACGGCTAGCGACAGGACGTTGCCGGCGAGGTCGGTCCACAGGATGTGCTCGCCGGAGAGGTCGAAGCCCGCACCGAGCCAGTTCATGCCGCGCCGCCCGCCGGGACGCGGTCGCCGAGCATCCGCTCGACGTACTTGGCGACGACGTCGACCTCGAGGTTGACGGGGTCGCCGGGCTCCTTGTGGCCGAGCGTGGTGAGGGACAGCGTGGTCGGGATGAGCGCGACGCTGAACCGGTCGGCGCCGGCCTCGACCACCGTGAGGCTGATCCCGTCGACCGTGATCGAGCCCTTGTCGACCAGGTAGCGGCCCAGATGCGCGGGCAGCGAGACCGTCACGACGTCCCAGCGCTCGCCCGGCTCGCGGGAGAGGATCGTTCCCACGCCGTCGACGTGGCCCTGAACAAGGTGGCCGCCGAGCCGGTCCGAGAGCCGGACGGGCCGCTCCAGGTTGACCTTGGAGCCGGGTTCCAGGGAGCCGAGGCTGGACCGGTCGAGGGTCTCCTTCATCGCGTCGGCGGTGAAGGCGCCGTCCTTGACGTCCACCACCGTGAGGCAGACGCCGTTGACCGCGATGGACGCGCCGTGGACGGCGTCCTCGGTGACGAGCGGGCCGCGGATCGTGAAGACGGCCGAGTCGCCCTCGGCCTCGACCGCAACGATCTCGCCGAGCTCCTCGACGATGCCGGTGAACATCTCCCGGGCCTCCTAAGTTCCGTTTGCTACGGAACCCGGCTCCGGGGGTGTGTACGTGCGTCGACGTTGCGGGCACCCCTGCTGTCACAGGGGTGTGCTGCGCGCTGCCTCCCATCCGGACTTTCACCGTCGGTCCTGGAGTTCCACCAGGTCAACCGGCCGATGGCTTCGGCCGGGTCGCGGACTGTCACCGCCGGTTCGGAATTACACCGACCCCGGAGCACGCGTTCATGCTTGCCAACCAGTGTGCCACGCGAACCATTCCCCCGCCCATGTGAGGATCGCCACGGGATCCGCACGGCCTACCAAGCGCTCGTTAGGGTTATCCTTGCCCGGTTCAACGTTCAACGATCTCCGGCACCGGGTAGGCCCCGCAGCAGGGCCCGCTCCCCCGACTCCGTGCCGCCGCGGCCCGTGGTGACCGCCATTCCCGACCTGGGCCCGGCGGCGCGGCCCGGCGCAGGGCTCACCCCGAAGCGCGCACCGCGTCCAGGGTCACGGTGACGAGGCGCTCCACCGCGTCCCGCGACGGCAGGCCGCCGGCCGCGCCGAGCGCGTGCAGGCAGAAGGCCGCCAGCTCCTCCGGCGGGACGTCGCCGCGAACGGCGCCGTCGCGGGCCGCGTCCGCCAGCAGATCCCCGACGAGTTCGCGCAACCGTTGTTCCGCGCCGGCCATGTGGCCGCCGCGGTGGACGAGCGCCGCGAACTCGGTGTCGTGCGGCCGCTCGTGCGTCGTCACCGCGTACGTCCGCAGCACCTCGGCGAGCTTCTCGGCGGGCGTCCCGGCCCGGTCGCGCGCGGCGGCGAGCCGCTGGAGATGCCCGCCGACCTGCTGGTCGTGCCAGGCGACCAGGATCGACTCGACGTCGGGGAAGTACTTGTAGAGCGTCGCGCGGCCGATGCCGGTCTCCTTGGCGATCCGCGACATCGTCACCGACGCCAGGCCGTGCTCGGCCACCAGTGCCGCGGTGGTCCTCAGGGTCGCCTCGCGCACCGCGTTCCGGTGCGCCTCGATCGTCTCGTCCCACAGCTTCGGCACGCCCCAAACCTACGGCACGACCGCGCCGGCGCCGTCCGCGCTCAGCGAGCGGTCAGAGGGTGAGGCGCAGGCCGCCGGGGGCCGGGAGCACGTGGGTCAGGTCCGGGACGATGTGGTCGGCGGCGGTCAGGGACCCGGCGGGATGGCTGGTGGTGACGGCGACGACGGTGGCGCCGGCCGCGCGGCCCGCGGCGACGCCGGCCGGGGCGTCCTCGACGACCAGGCAGGCGGACGGGTCGACGCCCAGCCGCTCGGCCGCCAGCAGGTAGCCGGACGGGTCGGGCTTGCCGCGCGGGACGTCCTCGGCGGTGATGGCGACGGGCGGCAGCGGCACGCCGGCGACTCCGGTGCGGACGCGGAGCTGCTCCTTGTCCATGGAGGTGACCAGCGCCCACGGCAGGTCGTCCAGCGCGGCCAGCAAGGCCAGGACGCCGGGGAGCGCGGTGATGCCGTCGGTGCGGGACGCTTCCAGCGCGTCCAGGCGCGCGGTCGCCTCGCGCACGCGGTCGGCGGCCAGGAAATCGGCGACGCGGTCGCTCGTGCGGCGGCCGTGGGCGTCGGACAGGAACTCGTCGGCGTCGATGCCGTACTCGGCGGCCCACACGCGGGCGGCGCGCTCGACGAGCGGCGTCGAGTCGACGAGGGTGCCGTCGACGTCGAACAGGACCGCCGCGCAGGGCAGCGTCACCATGCGCTCACCATGCCGCGGCGGCGGTCGCCTTCTCCGCCTGGGCCTTCAGCCTCCGGACGGCCTCGGACGGGTCGTCGGCGCCGTAGACGGCGCTGCCGGCGACGAAGACGTCCGCGCCGGCGTCCGCGCAGCGCTCGATCGTCTCGGCGCTGACGCCGCCGTCGACCTGGACCCAGACGGGCAGGTCCCGGCCCTTGATCATCTCGCGGGCGCGGCGGACCTTGGGCAGCACCACGTCCAGGAACCGCTGGCCGCCGAAGCCGGGCTCCACGGTCATCAGCAGCAGCATGTCGATCTCGCCGAGCAGGTCCTCGAAGCCCTCGACCGGGGTCGCGGGGTTCACGCCGAGCCCGGCGCGGGCGCCGGCGGAGCGGATGGCGCGCAGCGTGCGGATCGGGGCCTTGGCCGCCTCGGCGTGGATGGTGACGCTGCCCGCGCCGGCCTCGGCGTACTGGGGCGCCCAGCGGTCCGGGTCCTCGATCATGAGGTGGCAGTCGAGGGGCAGCGCGCTGTGCTTGAGCAGCGCCTCGACGACCGGCAGGCCCAGGGTCAGGTTGGGCACGAAGTGGTTGTCCATCACGTCGACGTGCACCCAGTCGGCGGTGCCGGAGATGAGCGCGACGTCCTCGGCGAGACGGGCGAAGTCCGCGGAGAGGATGCTGGGTGCGATCTGTGGAGCCATGATTCCCCGAGTCTATTGCCGCACTTCGGCCGGTTCATCACCCGGGCGGGTGAGCGGAGGTGTGGTGCGGCGCGCCAGGCGGAGCCGGACGAAGGCCTCCGGCGCCCCGGCGGTCGCCCACAGGCCGAGCAGCGCCTGGACGGCGAACGCCTCCGGCGGGCGCGGGCCCGGCAGCAGCTCCAGGGCGGCCAGGACCGCCGCGCCGGCGCCGCCGACGAAGACGCGGGCGAGGCGGTGCCCGGCGGAGCCGCCCGGGTCGAACCAGCCGCGGGCGGCGCAGACCGACACGCCCGCCAGGATCCCGAACAGGCCGCCGGTGGCGGCGGCCGCCTCGTTGACGGTGACGGGCCGGGTGTGCCCGCCGGCGGCGGTGATGGCCTTCGCCCAGGCGTCCGGCCACTGCCATCCGTGCAGGGAGCGGACGGCGAGCCACGCCCCCGCGAGGAAGGCCAGCGAGATCGCCAGGGCCATGGCCAGCTGCAGGAGCAGCGGGCGGGCGCTCCACCACGGGACGACCCGCGGCTCGAGCCACAGCACCAGCAGCAGGACGCCGATACCGATGGCCCAGCCGACCAGGACCTGGTTCAGCGAGTGAACGCCCAGGTAGACGCGCGACGCCCCGATCAGGACGATGACGATCGTCGCGGCCGCCCAGACGACGGCGCGTCTCGTGCGGGACGCGAAGAAGCCCCAGGTGACGACGGCGTTCTGCGCGTGGCCGGACGGCATGCCGAACGAGGCGAGCGGCTGCCGCCCCTTGACGGTGGGATCCGTCCAGAAGGGGCGGGGCTCGTGCCACACCAGCTTCAGCACGGTGTTGAGCGTCGATCCGAACGCCAGCAGCACCGTCGCGCGCGCCATGAGCCGCGGGTTAACGCACCAGTAGAGGACCGCCAGCGCCGGGATGTAGAACCCGGCGCTGCCGAGGTACGTCATGGCGAGCATGAAGCCGGTGAGCACCGGCGTATCACTCCCTACGGGGAAGTACCGGGAACACGGCGGAGGAGGGCGAGGAACATGGCGTCGGTACCGTGCCGGTGCGGCCAGAACTGCGCGTACGGGCCGTCTCCCAGGCCGGTGAGGTCCGGCGCCACCGAGGTGAGGGCGGCGGGGGCGTCGAGCCGTTCGACGTCGTCACGGCGGCGCAGCACGTCGTCCACCACCACCCGCGTCTCCGCCAGGTGCGGTGAGCAGGTGACGTAGGCGACGACGCCGCCGGGGCGGACCGATTCCAGCGCGGACGCCAGTAGCCGGCGCTGGAGCGGGCCGAGTTCGGCCACCGCTTCGGGGCCGCGGCGCCAGCGGGCCTCAGGACGGCGCCGCAGCGCGCCCAGGCCGGTGCAGGGCGCGTCGACCATGACGCGGTCGAACACGCCGGGCCGCCACGCCGGGACGGTCCCGTCCGCCGCGATGACGCCGGTGCGGTCGTCCACCGTGCGGCTGACGAGCCCGGCGCGGTGCGGCTGGACGTCGGCGGCCAGCAGCAGCGCGCCGCCGTCGCCCGCCACGGCCGACAGCAGGCC